>JAZFSW010000323.1:0-2304 GCA_036446375.1 Desulfobacterales bacterium
ATGTGATGTCCGGAAGGGGAGATGAGTGTTCTGGAAGGGTAGCACGTCTAGTCCATTATCTTGCGCCGGATGATCTTTGGAATCTTCTCAAGCTGTCGCTTGACTTCTTCTATTTGGTTGTAGCCGCCGTGGATAGCACCCTGAACTTCAACAACATCACCCTTTTTATCATAGAACAATAACGCGGGCACACCCCTCAATCTGTATCGGGTATGATACACTTTGAATGTATCCACGGTGAGAAGTTTCGCATCAGGTAGGGGGTAGGCACAGGGCTTGAAGTCCGGGAACATATTGAGTAGCGCTCTTGCCAGTGCGGCCAGCCCCCTGGAGAGTTGGCCATTTCTTGAATAGAATAGTACCATGACAGGCCGCTCTGCATTGAGGACCTCTTCATTGAATGTAGCCGCATTGAGGTAAACCAAATCAGTACGGTCAAATGTCCTTTCAACCGGTTGATTCATGTACCGAAGGAGTTCCCTATCAGAGGGGATCCCCTTTTCTTTTGGGGCTGGTTCTTGGGCCCAGGCGATGGAGTGCCCGCCAGCCCTTCGGCCATAATGGGTGTCGAACGAAAACGGAGGGAATGCGAGGATCAGGAGTGCGATTGACACAGCTATTCGGCCATAGCCAACGCCACAAACGACCCGATCTCGCTCAAGGCCGCTGCATTTGCTACCGATAGTCGCGGGATCCGGAAGGTGTCGGCAATACGCGGAACGCTTCACTTGCTTCCGCTGGTTTGCATCAGCGACAGCCTCATATTCCGGGCCGTATGACAGATCCATGGTGTTTCCTCCCCAGGGCATCTGGGATATCGGAAATACCCCTCTACTTTAGAACCCCATCTTTCCACATCTGTCGACAGCCCAGAGGGCAGCACGTCATTTGCAGGATAAGCGCGTGCAGTATGTCAAAGGAAACAGGCCGTGTCAAGAAAACCGGTCCTTAAGCTAGCCCATGACAAGCTGTTTGTGTGCCATGGATCCGGACAACCATGCTTCCTCTCGGACCCCAGTCCTATTTTGCTTTTCCAACCCATGGCGGGAAACGCTGCCTGGAGATGTGATCCGCAGATAGGCGATAGGTGGGAGAGCAAACGGAGGGGTTGAATTAATCATGGTTATGTGAAATGAACGTCCCTATGATTCGATCGATCCTTCATAAGATTCACACCCGGGTATTGGCGTATAGCTGGACCTTCATCTTTCCACCGGCGGCCCTCCTCACACTGGTGCTCACCTTTGAAGAGACCTACACGACCTGGGTTCATGGATCGCGTACCATCGGGTATGTGTTTTCATACACATTTCCACCGGTGATGCTGATTTGCTTATTCTCAACGTATTTATGCTATGCGTGGATCGGTACCCTTATCGTAACGTCCCTGCTTACAACCGCTGCGCCCTCGCGATCGGACTGCATAAAGGCATCGTTGATCGTTGGTACAGTGGCGATAGAATGGGTCACCGTTGACCAGTGGCAGGCAATGCTCGGATGGTTTCTCGGTCGTTAGCGGCGCATCTTGGAATCTATCGTGATGTCGGCTCAAATATGTTGCATATCCGCTGCTTGCCGTCGGTACAGTTGACCACGGCTTTTTCTGATTCAATTCCAAGGACTCTTCCCCGGTAAACCGCGCCGTCTGGTGTGGACCACTCGATATCGGAACCTTCTCCGATGATCATATAGCCTTCGGTGTCTCTCAGCAGTTTCTGGTATTCCATGGCTTCAATCGATCTCTAAACAGCCCGTAGCACCACCATTGCATATTGCGGACCACCACAGTGTTTAAGGCCTATGAATCGGCAGTAGCGCCGGTCACCGTCTCCCCTTATATCAGCGAAAATCGGAGTTGAGTAAACACTAATCACCATTAGAACTTTTGTCAATCTTATAAGGCAGTTAAAAGAAATTATTGTATTTGGTGTCTCAATGTGCTTTACTCCCTACAGGGCATAAGCTGTGATCCATTCGTTCCGATCCGGCCTCAGTACTATAACCCAATGCCTCCACTGAATCAGGGAACCTGATATGAACGGTCCTTCAAAAATCTATGATAGACTCGTTTTGGGTCATCCCGTCATCGTTCTCATCCTGCTGTCACTCTTGCTGTCCTTTTTTGCCTTTCATGCCCGCGACTTCAGACTGGACGCATCGGCTGACGCCCTGGTTCTGGAAGACGACAAAGATCTAATAGAATATAACGAAATCATTTACCGGTACGATCCCAAGGATTTCTTCATCATCACTTACGCTTCCCACGAGGATCTTTTTACCCGTCAATCGCTGGATCGTTTCAAG
>JAZFSW010000324.1:0-3599 GCA_036446375.1 Desulfobacterales bacterium
TACGTTGGTCGTCTATCGGTTGCGTCTCGCCATAGCGTGATTATGTCACACAGTAACGTGATTGCGTCCTTCCTAGCCGCAACCCACCCACGAAGACCGAAACGAGCCGCGTAACCGCAACCGATTGATGTTGTTTCTTCAATGATCGGACTGCCCGGCCTTCAGGCAAGCGGCTGGGTTGAACGCGGGAACCTGAACCAACGGCGTTGACTTGCACTCAAGAAGGAGCGGGGAGACAGAACATGACCCAATCGGTTGTTGCTATTGTACCGTATGAAGAACCTGATGTATCCGTTCGAAAAGCAGTAGAACTTTCCGGGGGACTGGATCATCTGCCCACAGGGGCACGGGTCGTTATCAAGCCCAATATCGTCTTTTGGACACGAGCCACGGTTTTTCCCAAGTGGGGGGTGATTACCACATCCCGGGTCGTTGAAGACATGGTGATCCTTTTGAAAGAAAGGGGAATTGATGACATATCGATCTGCGAGGGCACGGTCATCAAAGATCCCAAAGACAAAGAAACGCAACACCATGCGTTTGAAACCCTCGGCTATGGTGCACTGGAGAAACGCTATGGCGTGAAATCGCTGGCTGTATTCGAAAGACCCTTTGAAACCGTTGATCTGGGCGATGATATGCATCTGGAATTCAACACGGATATTATCCACAGCGACTTTGTGGTGAACCTGCCCGTCTTGAAAACTCACTCCCAAGCCATCGTCAGCCTGGGGATAAAGAACCTCAAGGGAACTGTCGACATCCCTTCGCGCAAGAGGTGCCATAACGCAGACCCGGAGAAAGATCTGAACCTGTGGGTCTCGAAACTCGCCGATAAGATGCCCCCGATGTTCACACTCCTTGATGGTATCTTCACCAATGAGCAGGGGCCGAATATCGATGGCGTGATGCACCGGAGCAATCTGTTGATCGCTTCAGCGGATGTGCTCTCTGCTGATCTTGTCGGTGCGAGGGTGCTCGGACACGACCCTTCGGCGATACCGTATCTTGTCCATGCCGCTGAAAACCGGAACAGACCGATGGATCTTTCCGATGTGGATGTGGTGGGTGCAACCATCGAATCTGTGGCAAAATACCATGAATACACCTTCCCCTACACGGAGGACAATTCGCAGCCGATAGGCTTTGAAGAAATGGGAGTCCGTGGGCTGTCCTACCCGAAATACGATCTGACCATGTGCACGTACTGCTCGGGTCTTACCGGAACCGTGCTCTCAACGGTCGCACGGGCATGGAAAGGCACACCGTTTGACGATGTGGAGATCCTTACGGGAAAGGTGATGACGCCGTCTGTCGGAAAGAAAAAAACCATCCTTCTCGGGAAATGCATGGTCCAGAAGAACAAAGACAATCCCAACATTAAGGAAATGCTGGCCATCAAAGGATGCCCGCCCCAGGCCAAGGAAATCGTCAAAGCCTTGAAAGACGCAGGGCTTGAGATCGATCCCTATGCCCTGGAAAATCTGGATCTGGTACCGGGATTCTATGTGAAACGATACGAGGGCAAACCCGAATTTGATGCGTCGTTATTCACCATATCCGAAGAATCTGCGTAATCTGTGGATCAATACCGCCCTGTCGTCAGCGCACGGCGCACTACGCCACTTCCTCATATTCGGCATCCACCGTATCCTCATCGGAACCGGCGAAATCCGACCTCCAGGCGTTCTCAGCACCGGCGCCATTGCCGCCATGGGGATCCTCCTGCTGGTAGGCTGACGATGCCAGTTTATGACTGGCCGCAGTCAGCACCTCGGTGAGACCGGTAATTTCAGCAACATCTTCGCCACCGATGGCTCGTTTGAGATTGCCTATCGCCGCTTCAACCTCACCCCGGGCAGCACTGTCCACCTTGCTTCCCAGCTCATTCATCGATTTCTCTGTTGCGTATATTAACGCATCCGCAGCATTACGCGCATCGACCAGCGCTCTTCTTCCCTTATCTTCCTCCGCATGAAGTTCGGCATCTTTTACCAGGCTGTCGATTTCCTCCCGGGACAATCCCGATGAGGCGGTAATCCGGATGGACTGCTGCTTTCCGGTGGCCTTATCCTTGGCAGAAACATCGACAATACCATTGGCATCGATATCAAAGGTTACCTCGATCTGGGGAGCACCCCGGGGTGCAGGAGAAATACCGACCAGTTCAAAACGCCCCAGGGTCTTGTTACCGGAGGAGACCTCCCGTTCTCCCTGTAGCACATGAATCGAAACGGCCGGCTGATTATCTTCAGCCGTTGAGAATACCTGGCTTTTCTTGGCCGGAATGGTCGTGTTCTTTTCGATCAACCGCGTCATGACACCACCGAGGGTTTCTATACCCAGCGACAACGGCGTCACATCGAGCAGCAGCACATCATTGACAGCTCCGGTGAGTACCCCGCCCTGAATGGCTGCGCCAAGCGCTACAACCTCATCCGGGTTTACCCCCTTGTTCGGCTCTTTTCCGAATATCTTCTTCACCCGATCTTCAACCGCCGGCATACGGGTCATGCCACCGACAAGGACAACCTCCTGGATATCGGCGGCGGACATGCCGGCATCTTTCAAGGCAACCGTGCAGGGCTCTTCAAGCTTATCGATCAGGTCACCCACCAGCGATTCGAGTTTGGCCCGGGTGATTCTCAACGCCAGGTGCTTCGGCCCACTGGCATCGGCGGTAATAAACGGAAGATTCACGTCTGTTTCCATGGCCGTTGACAGTTCCATCTTGGCTTTTTCTGCGGCTTCTTTCAGCCGCTGCAGAGCCATGGCATCGTTTCTCAGATCGATACCCTGATCTTTCCTGAATTCATCTGAAATATAATCCATCAGCCGGAGATCAAAATCCTCTCCACCCAGATGGGTATCCCCATTGGTGGCCTTTACTTCAAAGACACCGTCACCGATTTCCAGAATGGAGACGTCAAATGTGCCGCCGCCCAGATCAAAGACAACGATCTTTTCATCGGTCTTCTTATCCAGCCCGTAGGCCAGGGCTGCGGCAGTGGGCTCATTGATTATTCTGAGAACGTTAAGGCCAGCTATCTTTCCGGCATCTTTGGTGGCCTGTCTCTGACTGTCATTGAAGTAGGCCGGCACGGTCATCACCGCGTCGGTCACTTTTTCACCCAGGTATGCTTCAGCGGATTTCTTCAAATCGTCAAGGATATAGGATGATATTTCCACTGGCCCGTAGGATTTCCCCCGAAGATCAATATGAACATCACCATTGGCTGCCTTACCGATGGTAAAGGGCAGTATGGTTTGATCTTTCTTCACTTCCGGCGAATCATACTTGCGGCCAATCAGCCGCTTTACACCAAACACGGTGTTTTCGGGGTTGGTTACATTCTGCCGTTTTGCCATCTGACCAACCAACCGCTCCGCCTTATCTGTCACCGCAACCATTGAAGGGGTGGTTCGTCCGCCTTCACGATTGGTGATTATTTTCGCCTCGCCGCCTTCCATGATCGACACACATGAATTGGTCGTGCCGAGATCTATCCCGATAACACCATTTTCTTTGCTCATTTTCGTTTCTCCTTGTTATATTGTCCATTAAATGGGGTGGGTACAAAGGGGTCCCGGATCAATCC
>JAZFSW010000325.1:0-2252 GCA_036446375.1 Desulfobacterales bacterium
CTACTGCATAAGCTCCTTCAAAAAGGTCTGTCGCCGGCTGGTATCTTGATTGCTGACTGCCATGGCAAGCGCCCTGCGTGTCCCTACCAATACCGCGAGTTTCCGGGCTCTTGTCAATCCCGTATATATCAGGTTCCGGAAGAGCATTTTAAAGTGCTGCGATAAAACAGGCATGATCACTGCTTCAAATTCGCTGCCCTGTGATTTATGGATCGTGATGGCATAGGCCAGATCCAGTTCCGATATATCGTCACGCTTATAGAACACCTCTCGCCCTCCGGGGGAAAACGATACCACACAGGTCAGCTCCGCGTTGTCGATTTCCCGGATAACACCGATATCGCCGTTAAACACTTCAAGGTCATAGTTGTTTCTGCGATGGATCACCCGATCACCCACACGAAACACCTTCTCCCCGACCTGCAACTGTGGCTTACCTGTTTCTGGTGGATTGGCTGCTTCCTGTATCATCCGGTTCAGATTAAGCGTTCCCAGTGAGCCCCGGGTCATGGGGGTGATAATCTGGACCTCACTTTCTCCATGGTATTTCGGTATCCACTCCAGATACAGTTTCCTCACCACATCGACTGCTGACAACCCATAGTGCAACGATGACCAGGGATGGACCTTTTTCAGGACCGACAGCAGTTCATCGGATTGCGTCTTTGCCGCCATCATCTTTTCTATATTGACGTGCTGGAATTTCTCCGGGATGATCAGTTCGACCTCGTAGGGGGTCAACGGCTCACTGACACGAAACTCATACGGATTGTCATCCGACTCCGGTTTGTCTTTTTCAGTATCATGGAATCGTTTGACCCTAGCAACGAAACTGAGTTGTTCCTTCGTTGCCTCGTCTGCATCCAGGAATAAACAATCCGCGCTTTCCCATATGTCAGGCTCCTTGAACGGTGAGCCGATGTAAGGAATATCCCCGCTGTTAATCTGGTGAGCGTACTTGATAATGAGCGATGCTTCTGCCTGTCGAAATACCGTCATCAGCCTGAAGCATCGGACCTTATCGGATGCGATGATATCTCTGAGGACATTTCCGGCACCGACTGAGGGGAGTTGGTCTGCATCACCGATAAAAAGAACCTGGCAGTGAGGAGGAACTGCTCGAAGCAGTGAGGCCGTAAGGTTGATATCCAGCATGGAACACTCGTCAACAATGAGGAAATCCGCATCAAGAGGATATTCATCGTTTCGCTTGAATCTACCCATCTGCCACTCCAGCAGGCGATGGATGGTTTTGGACTCTCTGCCTATTACTTCGCTCATGCGTTGAGCAGCACGACCCGTGGGGGCCGCCAGAAGTACCTTTCGCTTCATTGCTTCAAGCAACCGGACAATGACCTGAGTCGTCGTTGTCTTTCCGCAACCCGGACCACCGGTAAGCACGGAAAATCCCTCATGCACGATACCCCTAACAGCATCGGTCTGTTCATCGCTCAGGACAATCTTTCTGGCCTGACAGTATCGCTCACACCAGCTATCCACCCTTTCTTTGTCCACCCGTGGGGGTTTTGAAATACCGGACGCCTTTCTTGCCACAAACAGCTCATCAAAATACAGGGACTTGGAGTAGTAGCAGGGCTCGACAGCACCTTCTGTGGCAGCAAGTTCGCGCACCATGAGAAGCCCATCGTTTTCCATCTGTTTCAGCATGATGGGCAGCCGGTCACCCAGATCCAGCGTCAACAGATCTTTCACCTGTGTCCGTATCTGTGATTCGGTAAGATAGCAGTGACCAAACTCCCTGCTTGACGCCAGGACATGCTTGATGCCGGCCATAATCCGCTTGGGGCTGCCATTTTCAAAACCAAGACTCAAGGCAATCCTATCGGCAGAGAAGAACCCAATCCCGTAAAAATCGTTGGCCAGCCGGTAGGGATCTTCGTTCACATTTTCGATAGCCTCATCGCCGTACTCTTTGTAGATCTTCACAGCAAACAAGGTGCTCAATCCATGCGATTGCAGGAACATCATCACTTTTCGGATGGCTCTGTGTTCGATCCAGGCGGCACGGATGGTATCCAGCTTCTTTTGAGCAATTCCCCGGACGGTTGTGAGCTGCTCGATCTCTTCTTCAAATATATCGAGTGTCCTATCCCCGAAATGGTTGACGATCTTTGTGGCCGTTTTCGGACCGACCCCCTTCATGAGACCGGAACCCAGGTATTTTTCTATGGCCGCTGTGGTCGCAGGCTTCCTTTCTATCGCATGCGTTGCTTTAAACTGGCGACCGAACT
>JAZFSW010000326.1:0-4203 GCA_036446375.1 Desulfobacterales bacterium
TTGAGGATTCGATCGTCAATCCTGAAGAAGCGTTCGATCTCGTCAACGAGGGCTCCGCCGCCGCAATAGTCCAATCGGATGTAGTAACCGCGAACCTTTTTCTTGATTTCGTAAGCCAGTCTCTTGGCACCCCATTGATCAATCATGGCCAGAAAGCCATCGAATTGCTGGATAAGGTCCTTTAATCTTTGGAGAATAGGGTCACGGCCTTCTTCGGAAAGATCGGGATCGACAATGAATATGGTTTCGTATCTTCTCATTCAAGCTCCTTTTGGGTGTAAAGCCCTGCTGCCGCCTAAGGAGACGAGCAGACAGAGCAAGGATTAATGGGTTAGAAATCTGAAACGCTTTCTTTAGCATTTTGAAAAATGTATTGTCAAGATGATTTTCCCGGATCCGTTCAGACAATCTTCCCCCCGAACGAAGAAAAGACACTAGGGAAGGAGACCGTAGGGCACTTTTCTCTTTACAAAGAAAAAGATAGATATTAGTTAACTGGTTTTGCTTCTAGCGATTCGTTCTAAAACAGGATTGCCACAGCCGTTACACACGTAATCGAAACTCAAGGAGTTGTTCATGACAAAAGAAATGCAAACCATTGATGGAAACACTGCGGCAGCACATGTGGCCTATGCCATGAGTGATGTTGCCGCTATCTACCCGATAACCCCATCCACCCCGATGGGTGAGATTGCAGATGAATGGGCGGCAAATGGTCGAAAGAACATTTTTGGCCAGGCCCTCAATGTTAAACAGCTGCAATCGGAGGCAGGGGCTGCCGGTTCGGTTCATGGCGCCCTCGTTGCAGGAGCCCTTACCACCACCTTCACCGCATCCCAGGGACTCCTTCTCATGATTCCCAATATGTACAAGATCTCCGGTGAATTGCTCCCCGCTGTGTTCCATGTCTCGGCCCGGGCACTATCGGCACATGCCCTTTCTATTTTTGGGGATCATTCTGATGTTATGGGGGTCCGGCAAACCGGATTTTCCCTGCTGTGCTCAGGCTCGGTTCAGGAGGTGATGGATCTTGCTCTTGTATCCCATCTGTCCGCCATTGAGAGCCGCGTTCCTTTTCTCCACTATTTTGACGGCTTTAGGACCTCCCATGAAATTCAAAAAATAGAGATGATTACCTATGAGCAGATGGCATCCCTGGCCAATTTTGAAGCCATTGACGCATTCAGGAAGCGGGCCATGAATCCGGAGCACCCCAATGTAAGGGGTACCGCCCAGAATCCGGATATCTACTTTCAAGGCAGAGAGGCACTGAACCCGTATTATCTGAAAGTGCCGGCAATTGTGTCCGAACAGATGAAACGTGTCGGCGATCTTACCGGCCGGTACTACCGCCTGTTTGACTATGTAGGAGACCCCGATGCCGAAGATGTCATCGTGGCAATGGGCTCGTCCTGCGAGACCATCGAAGAGGTGGTGAATCATCTGAATTCTGGTGGCGGCAAGGTCGGTCTTCTCAAAGTAAGACTATACAGGCCTTTTGTTGTCGATGCCTTTCTTGACGCCCTCCCTTCCACGGCCCAGAGGATCACCGTTCTCGATAGAACAAAGGAGCCCGGTGCAACGGCCGATCCCCTTCACCTGGATGTCATCGCTGCTTTTGCTCAACAGGCTGGAGACGTCGATGGTAATCGACGGAGCATCCCGACAATCATTGGTGGGCGGTATGGTTTGGGATCAAAGGAATTTACACCATCCATGGTTAAGGCGGTGTTTGATAATATGGCGCAGGCCAAACCGAGGAATCAGTACACGGTCGGCATCCTGGATGATGTTACCCACAACTCGCTGGATATTGGCCCATCCCTGGAAACCGCACCGGAAGGCACCGTTCAGAGCAAATTCTGGGGGCTGGGTTCCGATGGTACGGTAGGTGCCAACAAAACGGCGATCAAGATAATCGGTGACAATACCGACATGTATGCCCAGGGTCATTTTGCCTATGATTCGAAAAAATCCGGTGGAATTACCGTTTCCCATCTCCGATTTGGAAAGGAGCCGATTCAGTCGACCTACCTGGTCAATTCAGCGGATTTCATCGCCTGCCATAAGGCAAACTATGTCCAGATTTACGATGTATTAGAAGGTATCAAGGATGGGGGTATTTTTCTTCTGAATTCCCCCTGGACCCTGGATGAGATGGAAACACAGCTGCCGGCAGCAACGCGTCGATGCATCGCTGAGAAAAAACTCAAGATGTACAATGTGGACGCAGTGAGAATTGCTACCAAGGTCGGTCTGGGTGGCAGGATTAACATGATCATGCAGACCGCTTTTTTCCAGCTGGCCCAGGTCCTTCCCGTTGATCAGGCCATCGATCTGCTGAAAAAAGAGATTCAGAAGGTCTATGGCAGCAAAGGGGATGCCGTTGTCCAGATGAATCTTGATGCGGTCGACCAGACGATCGAGAATATCAAGACCATCGATTACCCGGCATCCTGGTCAACCGCAGCAGGCGAAGATAGAGCTGCTGCCGAAGCGCCTGCATTTGTTACCGATGTGATGCAGCCCATTCTGGACCAGAAGGGCGATGACCTGCCGGTGAGTGCTTTCGAGCCGGATGGTATCTTTCCGATGGGGACGGCCAAGTATGAGAAACGGGGGGTTGCCATCCAGGTTCCGGAGTGGATTAAAGACAATTGCATCCAGTGCAATCAGTGCGCTTTTGTCTGTCCCCATGCGGCGATTATTCCCCTTCTGGGATCCGACGAGGATCTGGCCGATGCACCGGAACCATTCGAGACCATACCGGCTGTAGGTAAAGCACTGAAAGGCCTGAATTTCCGGATACAGGTCAATACGCTGGACTGTCAGGGCTGTGGTAACTGTGAGGATGTCTGTCCTGCCAAGACCAAAGCCCTTGTCATGCAGCCGATTGAGACACAGACCCCGGACCAGGTGCCCAACCATGATTTTTCCCTCTCGCTTCCCATCCGGGATGACCTGCTCAATCGGGAAACCCTGAAAGGCAGCCAGTTCCAGCAACCCCTGCTTGAGTTCTCAGGCGCGTGTGCCGGTTGTGGTGAGACCCCTTATGCAAAGGTGCTGACCCAGCTCTTCGGTGAACGGATGATCATTGCCAATGCAACGGGATGCAGTTCTATCTGGGGTGCATCGGCTCCTTCCAGTCCCTATACGGTAAACCGGGACGGGCACGGTCCGGTGTGGGCCAGCTCGCTATTTGAGGATGCCGCCGAATTCGGCTATGGAATGAAGGTGGCCTTTAATCAGCGGCGGGATAAGTTGGTTGAAATGATGACATCGGCCTTGGATGAAGACATTTCCGAACCGCTGACGGCCGCCATTACCGGATGGCTTGACGGTCGCAACCACGGGGAAGCATCCAAAACCCACGGGGATCAGCTCAAAGCGCTGCTTGAGAAGAGCAAGAGAAGCCCCCTTCTGGACGATATATTTGCGTGTGCCGATCTGTTTGTAAAGAAATCGGTCTGGACCTTTGGCGGCGATGGGTGGGCCTACGACATCGGCTTCGGCGGGCTGGATCATGTCCTGGCCACCGGTGAGGATATCAATATTCTTGTCATGGACACAGAAGTTTATTCAAACACCGGCGGCCAGTCATCTAAAGCGACACCGACCGGTGCGGTTGCCAAATTTGCCGCTTCCGGCAAGAAGATCGGGAAAAAGGACCTGGGAAGAATCGCCATGACCTATGGGTATGTGTATGTGGCGTCTGTGGCCATGGGGGCAAACAAGAACCAGATGTTGAAGGCCTTTATCGAAGCGGATCGCTATCCCGGACCCTCCCTGATCATTTGTTATGCGCCATGCATCAATCAGGGAATCAAAAAGGGGATGGGAAAGAGTCAGGAAGAGGCCAAACTGGCCGTGGCTTCCGGCTACTGGCCCCTGTACCGGTACAATCCGGAGCTGGCAGAAGACGGCGGCAACCCGTTTGTACTCGAGTCCAAGGCACCGGATGGATCTTTACAAACGTTTCTTTCCGGTGAAACCCGGTATGCGACCCTCGAAAGCAGCTTTCCTGAAGAGTCCGAAAAGCTTCGTTCCCAGATAGAAAGGGAGGTGAATCAGCAGTATGATCGCCTGCGGTTGCTGGCGGACCCGAAATCTATATGCGAAACAGGCGAAGACGCGTAGTTCTGATATACCTGCGCTTTGAAGTCAAAAACGGCTCCTTGCTTCTGCAAGGGGCCGTTTGTCATT
>JAZFSW010000327.1:0-4508 GCA_036446375.1 Desulfobacterales bacterium
AGAGTTGACTGGCCCAGAAAGTTTTTTGGCTGCTGCTTAACTGATCATAACACCAGTCAAAGACAATGGCCGGCAGATCCGTATAAACATATTTTTGGTCTCCACCATTTCCCGCTCCGTTATAGCGGATGGAAAACACCATATGTTCTGCCCTCGAATGTCTTGGTCATCTCCGGGATCTTTGATGCATCGACGTCCGCCTCGGAAAGCCGGGTCGGCAGACCCATTCTCTTCATGAACGCTTCCAGGCGGTTGATCCCTTCATAGGCGGTCAGTTCTCTGCTCATGGCAGCCGGCTCAACCTTAAAGACATTGATGGCAAATTTGCAGAATCGATCAAGATGCTGTTTGTAAATGTGCTTCATCCAGGCGGGAACCATAATCGCCAGGGACGCACCATGGGCCAGATCGCAAACTGCACTGATCTGATGACCCAGAATATGAGAGGTCCAATCGGCGATCCGACCCACCCCAAGGGAGTTATCGTGGGCAATCTTGCTTGCCCACATGATCTCGGCACGATAATCGTAGTTCTGGGGCTCATCCAGTTGGAGCGGACCGATATGAATGATTGCCCTCATCGCCGCCTCGCACTGAAGATCGGTCACGGTAACATGGGGAACATCGGTGAAATAGCGCTCAATGATATGGCTCATGGCATCGAAAGTGCCGCACGAGGTCTGATAGGCAGGAAGGGACATGGTCAGCTCGGGATTCATTATGGTGAACTTAGGCCGAATCAGATCGGTATCAACCGAGCCTTTAAAGGTAATATCCTCGTTTGTAACAACGCAGCTGTTACTGCTTTCACTCCCGGTACCGGGAAGGGTCAGGATGCAGCCCGTGGGTAGGGTTTCCTTCACCTGCGCCTTATGCGCAAAGAAATCCCAGACATCCCCCTCATAGGGCACCCCAAAGGCAATGGCTTTGGAGGAGTCAATAACGCTCCCTCCGCCGATACCCAGAACAAACTCAATCCCCTCCTTCCGGCACATCTCAATTCCCTCTTTAATCAGAGAAAGCCTCGGGTTCGGCTGCACCCCGCCCAACTCGGTAAATGTCACTCCCGCATCTTTCAGCGATTGGATAACCGTGTCGTAAATCCCAATCGTTCTTAACACATCCTCACCGTAGTGGTGCAGCAGAATATTCTTGGAGTATTGAGCGACAATCCCCCCGACATTCTCTTCGGTCTTCCGGCCAAAGTAAACGGTTGTTGGATTCCTATAGACGAAGTTCTCCATGCTCTGTTTCCTCCCTTGTTATCAATGGTCTTTCTCGACTGAGGATGGCTAATGTTTCCGTATATCACGTTCTGCGGTCATTGAATCATCCCGCTGAAGGCGCTATGATCCAGAATATGAATCGAGGATGTGATCTATGCAGTCAGGAACTGATATATTGAATATTCTCAAAGATTTGTCAATAGATTGCAGAGGGCTTGCGGATTGACTGGTTTACCACGCTGTGCCAACTAAGAGGACATCGTAGACGATGCCTCACTTGTGTGGTTCAAGCGCTCAATCAGGGTGTGGGAAAAGACTTTATAGAAACTCAGTTGCGTACTGAGAGAGGTCTGCGCAACAACGGATGCGTTGATCTTCATTAGAATTGTGCTGCCTTGTGCCTGTATCGTGGCGGTCCGTTTCTGCGTGCCCAAATACGCCATTTCGCCGAAACATTCCCCCGCCCCAAGTACTGCCAACTTCCGGTTGCGTCTCGTGACCCGGACTTTGCCTGAAATAACGATGTAAAAACAATCATCCATGTCCCCTTCCGTGATGATTTTCTCTTCAGGGTCGCATCGCAGCCACTGGGTGGTCCTGAGCACTTCGGCCAATTCGCTGGCGGTGAAGTCCTCGAAAAACCTCAACTTTTTCAGCGCATTCAATTTCTCCCTTGAGTTGATTTCTTCATCCGAGGACTTCAACGAATCGAAGGCCGCACTCAAATGCGATGCAAACTGCAGGCAGGACTGATATCGTTTGGCTAAGTCCTTTTCCAGAGCTTGCATGAGGATGAGCTCCAGCGTCTCAGGAACATCTTCTCTGTATTCTCGCAGGGGCGCGGGGTTATCCATGGCAATCTTGGCAAATATCGTATCTTTGTCTCTTCCTTTGAATGGTTTGGTGCCGGTCAGAAGCTCATACAATACGACCCCAAGGGCAAACAGGTCCGTCTGGGCTGAGGGTGGTCCTTTGTGCACCAGCTCGGGGGCCGAATAATACACGGTGCCTATGGCGCCGGATGGGGAAGCGGCTGAGACGCCTTCTACTTGAGCAATGCCAAAATCGGCTATCTTCACCTTATGGTCACTTGAGATCATAATATTGCCAGGTTTGATATCCCGATGAATCACACCATTTTGGTGGGCATAGTCAAGCGCTTTGGCACTCTGAAAAATGCACCCGATCACATACTCTATGGGTTGCAGTGACTTTTTCGAGCAGTATTCTTTCAGACTGGTTCCCTCGACATATTCCATTATCAGATAGCATCGATCCTTCTCCCACATGGCATCATATAGCGATACAATATGAGGATGCGTCAATTTTCCGACCGCTTTGGCTTCGTTGAAGAACAGCTTCTGATAGTATTCAAGGGTTTTCGGGTCAATCGAAGGCGAGGCGAGGATGGTCTTTATGGCAACCTGCCGATCGATGAATGGATCATGGGCCAGATAGACCACACCCATTCCCCCTCGACCCAGTTCTCGAATCACATCATATCGGCCTATGACATCGGGTGTTTCGCTGGGAGAATCCATTCTCAATAGCCCTCAGTATAGATTTCTAAGCAACAAGGCATATCACATATTTCGGCAGTAGTGCCACAAATCATTAGGATTATATCACACGATCCTTCTCTGAAATTTCGCCCTCTCTGCGCACTGCCTTTGGCCTCGTCCGAGGCCCGTCTAATCGATGAAAAGATTAGGCTAAGCGGTTGGGGTTGCGCGGCTCGTTTCGGCTGCGGCAATTGGGTTGCGGTAAAGACCCAATCACGCCATGGCGTGACGCAACCGATCAACTAACACCGAGATTCAAATGTAGTTTCATACCTGGCGCAATTTCAACCCCTCACCTTCTTTCTTTTCTTTTTCTTCTTGCTCTGCAGCCAGGCTTCATGCTCCCGGATCAGGGATAGCGCATCATTGCTCTGCGTGGCAGATGCTACGGCATGGGCATAGCTTTCCTTACCTATCTTTAACACATCAATCTGTTTGTTTAAGAAGCCCTGAATCTCTTCGAGTCGCGGCCTTTCCTCTTTGCTGCAAAACGAAAGGGCAACCCCCTCATTGACGCCTCGCCCGGTTCGGCCGACCCGGTGGACATAGTTTTCGGCCTGATCGGGCAGGTCATAGTTCAAAACATAGCTGACATTCGGAACATCGATGCCCCGGGCACTGATATCTGTCGCAATCAGGATATTACATTCGCCCGCCTTGAAGGCAGCCATTGCCGCGGTTCTGTCGGATTGTTCCTTTTCCCCGTGGATGGTTACTGAGGGTATCGCAACCCTCCCCATCGCTTTTGCCACTCTTTCGGCGCGAACCCGTGTCCTGACAAACACAATAATTCTGCTGTCGGGGTTTTCTTTGATGAATTTTTCGAGGAAGAATCGTTTGTCATCCATTTCAACAAAGGTCACATAATGAGATATCTTCTTTGAAACCTTGTCTTCCGGGGATATCTGGATGCGTATCGCACTGCTTTTTACCTGGGAGAAGGCTAGTTTCTTAATCTCTTTGTTTATGGTTGCAGAAAAAAACAGGGTCTGATGCTTTCTAACGAGCATCCTCTTCACATACCGGATATCCCGGATAAACCCCAGATCCAGCATGTGATCGGCCTCATCCAGAACAAGGGTCTCCACCCGGTCCAGCTTGATATGGCCCTGGCTGATTAAATCAAACATTCGTCCCGGTGTGGCCACAAGGATATCGATGCCGTCCTGAAGCCTTTCAATCTGTGCATTCTGATCGACGCCGCCGTAAAGCGCGAAGGTTTTCGCCCGGGTGTTTTTCGAAAGCGCAGCAAAGACCTCTCCGATCTGAAGCGCCAGCTCTCTTGTGGGAACCATCACAATACATTTGATTCCCATGGTGCGTTTCGACCGTTTATGGCTGTGGATTCGGTCAATGATCGGAATGGCAAACGCGGCGGTCTTACCCGTGCCGGTTTGCGCGATGGCAAGGACGTCTTCCTGCTTGAGAATGGACGGAATTGACTTGAATTGAATATCCGTAGGTCTCTTGAAACCGAGGCCCGCCAGGTTCTTCTTTATCGTTTCCGAAATATGGTATTGCTCGAATTTCATGGTATTTCAATCTAACACAAGAGTCCTGTTCTTGGCTTCACATCCAATCCCCTACCAGGCGTAACCAAAGCCGGGCTCTCGGGACCCGGATCTTTACTCCTTGTCGCCAACCAAACCTCTGTTACCGGATATTCTCAAAATGCATGGTCAATGCCTCTCGCCACGCCGGCGCGTTTTCATATTGCGGA
>JAZFSW010000328.1:0-6941 GCA_036446375.1 Desulfobacterales bacterium
ACGCGAGAACCCGAACAGTTGGCCGCCTGGGCTGACCGCGGGTTATATCAGGAAATAAGAACCGCATCCAAAGGCCGCGAGCCGTTCATCCTCCACGATGGACCGCCCTATGCCAACGGTAATATCCATATGGGAACGGCGTTAAACAAGGTATTGAAAGACATCGTGGTCCGCTCCCGCCAAATGTCCGGCTACGACGCGATCTATGTGCCCGGCTGGGACTGCCACGGACTTCCCATTGAACATAATGTAGAAAAGGAACTCGGGAAAAAAAAGAATGACATGTCCCAGGCGGAAATCCGTGCGGTCTGCCGGTCCTATGCAGAAAAATACGTCGACATCCAGCGCAACGAATTCAAACGGCTCGGGGTGATGGGTGAGTGGGACGATCCTTATCTGACGATGAACTACGCCTATGAGGCGACGATAGCCCGGGAATGTGGCAAATTTGCCCTGGATGGATCGCTTTACCGAAGCAAGAAACCGATATACTGGTGCTGTAGCTGCAAAACGGCCCTTGCCGAAGCAGAGATTGAGTATCAGGACACCACATCCCCCTCGATCTTTGTCAAATTCCCTGTCATCGATGACCTCAGTGCGGATATGCCGGCCGTAGAGGGGAAAGATCTATCCGTTGTGATCTGGACCACGACCCCCTGGACGCTTCCGGCCAATCTGGCGGTAGCCCTTCATCCGGACTTTACCTATGCCGCGGTGGATATGGGAAACGGCGACGTGGTCATTCTGGCCAAAGATCTTGTCGATGCCTGCATGAAGGCCTTCGGATGCGCCACCTTTTCGATCCTCAATGAATTCGATGCACAGGTACTTGAGAGAAAGCGATTGAGGCATCCGATGGTTGATCGCGAATCCCTCCTCGTGCTGGCTTCCCATGTAACTCTGGATACCGGGACAGGTTGTGTCCATACCGCTCCCGGGCACGGCCGGGAAGACTATGATGTGGGTCTGGCCTATGGCCTGGAAGCCTATTCGCCAGTCGATGACCGGGGCTGTTTTACCGATGAGGTCGATGGATTCGCAGGGGAATTTGTCTTCAAAGCCGATAAGGGCATTATCGAATCCTTGAAGACGAACGGGGCACTTCTAGCCGAAGAGAGCATCAAGCATGCCTACCCCCATTGCTGGCGCTGCAAGAAACCGGTTATCTTCAGAGCCACCCCCCAGTGGTTTATCTCCATGGACCACAAGGACTTGAGACAAAAAGCACTCACGGAGATCGACAACGTGAGCTGGATACCCCAGTGGGGGCGCGACAGACTCTATGGGATGATTGAAAATCGACCGGACTGGTGTGTCTCCAGGCAACGCGCCTGGGGAGTTCCCATCACGATGTTTCATTGTGAAAAATGCAGCACGATGCATATCAACCAGGAGGTTATCGATCATGTTGCCCTTCTGTTTGAAACCCACGGCGCTGATGTCTGGTTTGAAAAATCAGTCGAGGATCTGCTCCCGCAAGCCAGCACCTGTGAGCACTGCGGCAACCAGTCGTTTACAAAAGAAACCGATATCCTGGACGTATGGTTTGATTCCGGAGTAAGTCATGCGGCGGTCCTTGAAGATCGAGAGGCGCTGACGTGGCCGGCCGATCTCTATTTAGAGGGAACCGACCAGCACAGGGGATGGTTTCAAAGCGCCCTGCTAACGGCCGTCGCCACCCGGGGAAAAGCACCGTATAAGTCTGTGTTGACCTGCGGATTTGTCGTGGATAAAGATGGCAGGAAGATGTCTAAATCCGTGGGCAATGTGGTCGCACCGGCTCAGGTTATCGACCAATACGGCGCGGAAATCCTCCGCCTCTGGGTGTCTTCATCTGATTACCGGGACGATATCCGTGTTTCTGAAAACATACTCAGACAATTGACCGATGCTTATAAGAAGATCCGGAATACCTGCAAGTTCATGTTGAGCAACCTAACGGATTTCGATCCCTCCACGCAGGGGGTTGCGTACGAATCCATGCCTGAAATCGACCGGTTTGCATTACACACGCTCCAGGGGGTCATCGACAAAACACGGACCGCATACGACACCTATGATTTTCATGTGATCTACCATCGGCTCTATAATTATTGCACGCTGGATCTTTCCGCCTTCTACCTGGATATCCTCAAGGACCGGCTATATACTGCACCCCCCCAATCGGAACAAAGGCGGAGTGCACAGACCGTGATACATGTTATCCTCGACAGTCTTACAAGGCTCATGGCACCGATCCTTGCGTTTACCGCAGAAGAAATCTGGACACACATGCCGCCGGGAAAAAACAAGGAAGCAAGCATCCACCTGGCTTCCCTGCCGAAAGTCAATCCAGCGTGGCAGGATAGCGATCTGGCCACCCGGTGGGAACGCATCCTAGAGGTGAGAAAAGAGGTGACCCGCAGCCTGGAAAAGGCCCGGGCCGAAAAGCAGATCGGCCATTCCCTGGATGCAGCGGTAACCCTCTACGCATCAGGAGATCTCCATGCGTTGCTTTCTCCCTATTCAGAGCAATTGCGATCAATCTTTATCGTCTCAAAGACGATCCTGCACGAAGGGGATGCCCCTATAGATGCCGTTGAAGGAAGCGACGTGGCAGGACTTTCTGTTCGGGTAGCATCGACCGAAGAAGTTAAATGTGAGCGGTGCTGGATCCATGACCCCACGGTGGGATCAATCCCGGAACATCCGACGATCTGTAAGCGATGCACAGATGCGTTGGAAGAGATCGGATGACAAGAAACCAATATATAAAACTGATCGGGATCTCCGGTTCGGTGATCCTTGTCGATCAGCTGGTTAAATGGCTCATCACCGAAACGATGCCGCTGTATCAATCCATTCCGGTGATACCGGGCTTTTTCAATCTTACCCACATACAGAACACGGGCGGTGCTTTTGGTTTTCTGGCCCATCAAGGTATGGGGTTGCGAATAGCGATTTTCATTGTCGTTTCCTCCCTGGCCGCAGGCTTCATCTTCTATCTCTACAAGAAGACAGTGGATACCCTCCCCTTTCTTTCCTCCGGGTTTGCCTTGCTTTTCGGTGGCGCTATCGGTAATCTCATTGATAGAATCCGATTCGGTCGCGTAACCGACTTCCTCGATGTCTATATCGGCACGCTTCACTGGCCGGTGTTTAATGTGGCCGACAGCGCCGTCTCCATAGGTATTACAATCTTCCTGTATCATTTCCTCTTCAATAAGATTCCGGATTAGCGAGTCGTCCAGAATCAGGGGTGGATCAGACAATCCATGGCCGAGATCAACTATAAAGCGCTCGAAAAACACCTCTTGGATCTGGAGAAAAATGGGGGAGGGAAACCACTTTCCCCCGTGTATCTTATCTATGGCGAAGAACTGCTGTATAAGACAGCCCTGGGAACCCTCCTGGAGAAACTGCTACCCCCAACACAGAGAAGTCTCAACTACGAACCGGTAGAGGGGATAAATGAGAACATCCATATTGCCCTTGAGCGCGTCAATACATTCTCGTTGCTGTCCGGGACCAAGGTGGTCGCTCTTTTGAATTCACAGGTGTTTTACTCCAAACAGATGAATACCGCCCTCATCGAGAACGCAAAGGATGCCTACGATAGCAAGGACCTGAAGAAGGCAGCGGGCTATTTTCTCAGCGCCCTCCAGACACTTGACCTCACCCTGGAAGATATGAAGCACGAGCGCACCAGGAAAACACTACTGGACCATCCGGACATGGATATAGAAGATACATGGATCGATCAGATCACCGCCTACTGTACCGACCAGCAGCTGGTCATACCCACCGGCCAGGATGGTATCCAGATTCTGGAAGACGCCATTGTTAAAGGCTTTCCTAAGAATAATCATCTGATCATCACCGCGGAAATGGTGGACAAGCGAAAACGGCTCTTCAAGAAGATTAGCGAAAAAGGTACTATTATTGACTGCTCGGTTCCCAGGGGTGAACGCCGGGCCGATAAGACCGCCCAGGAAGCGGTTCTTTCTGAACGGATGGGAACGATTCTTTCTTCAAGCGGGAAGACAATGGGAAGAGACGCCTATTCGGCGCTTTCGGAGATGACGGGTTTTGACCTCCGAACGTTCTCCAATAACCTCGAAAAGCTGATCAACTATGTGGGAGATCGAAAATCCATTACTGTGGCTGATGTTGAATCCGCTCTGGAGCGGACCAAGAAAGACCCGATATTCGAGTTAACCAACGCAGTCACCGACAAGAACACGAAAGATGCGCTGTTCTTCCTCTCCTCGCTCCTTTCTGAAGATATCCATCCGCTTCAGGCCATGGCAGCCATTATCAATGCCATGAGAAGACTACTGGCGATAAAAGGCTTTCTGGAAAGTCCCGCCGGTAACACCTGGCAGCCGAATTGCCAGTACAATCAATTTCAGAGAACGGTGATGCCGGCCATTCAGGCCCACGACAAGGCGCTGCTGGATCAGTTGGAAAAATGGCAATACCTGGGGACAACCCGTCCGGAAGCAGACAGTGGAGAAGCGACACCCCGGGGCAAAAAAAAGAAGAAGCTCACCACCGATCTTCTCGTTGCCAAGAACCCCAACAACGCCTATCCGGTTTACCAGAATTTCAAAAAATCGGACAAGTTCACCAAGGAACAGCTTATCGCTACCATCGGCAACCTCGCCAGTGCGGACAGACGCCTGAAATCCACCCAGCAGAATCCAAAGCTTGTAGTAGAGGAAACAATCATCCGGATCTGCATGGGGCAATAGGCAAGGCAAACCGGCCGCTTCCAGTCACGAAACCGAAATCCAGGAGAAGGGCGATGCCAAGAACAAAAATCATCTGCACCATTGGACCTGCCAGTGAATCCCCGGAGATAATAAGGCGCCTGATTCAACGCGGCATGAGTGTCGCCCGGTTGAATTTCTCCCACGGCACACACCGGGAACACCAGGAAAAGATCGACACGATCCGGCAGATTTCACAGGAACTGGCCAGGCCTGTAGCGATTCTGCAGGATCTTTGCGGTCCCAAGATCCGTGTGGGTGAGATCCGGGAACCGGGCATCCGGTTGAATCCGGGTCAGTCCTTTACCCTGACCGGCACCCCTACGGTGGGTGATGAACAAAAGGCATCGGTATCCTATGCCCACCTTTCCCGAGACGTTAAGCCCGACGACCGGATTCTGCTTGCAGATGGCATGATGGAACTCATCGTAAGAAAGACCACCGGAAGCGACATTCTTTGCGAGGTCATCATCGGCGGCATTCTGACCTCTCATAAGGGCATCAACGTTCCCACAAGCACGCTTCTGACCGATAGCCTTACCGATAAAGACCGTGTCGATCTGCGCTTTGGATTGGAAAATGACGTGGACTACGTTGCCCTTTCCTTTGTCCGGTCCGCCGATGACATTGCCGATATAAAAGCAATCATCAAACAGGCAGGAAAGGACACCCCGGTCATTGCCAAGATCGAAAAGCATGAAGCCCTGGAAAACATCGAGGACATTATTGCCGCCGCAGATGGTATCATGGTAGCGCGGGGTGATCTGGGTGTTGAAGTCCCCCTGGAAAAAGTACCCCGCCTTCAAAAGCGCCTGATCGAAAGAGCAAACGCCGCAGGTACACCGGTCATCATCGCAACACAAATGCTCCTATCCATGGTGGATGCGCCCCGTCCCACACGGGCGGAAGCCACCGATGTAGCCAATGCGGTGCTGGACGGTGCCGATGCGGTGATGCTCTCCGAGGAAACGGCCAACGGAAAGTACCCGGTAGGAGCTGTCGAATACCTCGTTCGCATCGCTGAAGATGCGGAGAAAAACTATCCGCACAATAGGTATCTTCGGCTGGATCCGGGAGATGATGTCTCTAAATCCGTTTCCCACGCCTCCTGCATTCTGGCCGATCACCTGGATGCCGCTGCTATTATCGCCCCCACCCGGTCCGGTTCAACGGCAATGAACATTTCACGTTTCAGGCCCAAGGCCAAGATCATTGCCCTGTCACCTGTGCCTGCAGTCACCCGCCGACTGGCCCTATATTGGGGGTGCATACCGAGAGTCATCAGCGGCGCGTCGAATATCGATGAGTTGATTGACAAAGCCGCAGCTCTCGCCCTGGAATCCGGTGAGGTTGACAAAGGGGCACGAGCGGTAATCACTGCCGGACATCCCGTGTGGGTATCCGGCACCACCAACATGCTACGGGTAAAACAGCTCTAACGATCCTGCCGCCGATTCGCCGAGACCACCATAAGGGGAATACAATTGGAGATTGAAAGGCCTTCTGGAACCTTCATATTCAACCTATCACTGACACTGGTGTATTGTATCGCGATTTACATCCAGTCTTCTTTTCCGGCTACCGATGTACTCCCGGACGTACACCATATGGATAAGGCTCTTCATTTCGGCGGCTATGCGCCATTGGGAATATTCTTCTTTCGTACATTTTCTTCACTACCCATGGCGATCAGCACCAGACGAGCCATGGTCATCGGCATGATTGCATCGGTTTTATACGGCATAAGCGATGAAATCCACCAGCACTATGTGCCTTCCCGAAATGCGGACATCTTCGATGGTGTAGCAGATGGACTGGGGAGCATTTTCGGTATCTTTCTCTACGAATATGGATGGGTCAAGCGCAAGCGTAAGGGGGAAATCAGTAGATAGCGGATGCCTCAGGGGGATCGGAGATGCCGTTTTAGCTTCGCGTGGGGGGAGAAACTAGGCTAAAGCTGAACATCGAATATAGGACCTGAACGCTGAATGTAGTTTCACATGGGCGCCGCCACCGGCATGAACAGAGGCCGGTTTAATCGAGAGAGAAACTGAACCGAAGAATATCCAACAAGGAATATCGAATGTCGAAGTATAGCGCTCATCATTCTGCAGTTTCACCCCTCGGCGTGATTTGATATTCCTTCACTGGACCCCTGGAATCCTTGAACCCTCTTCTCCAGCCAAATTG
>JAZFSW010000329.1:0-5724 GCA_036446375.1 Desulfobacterales bacterium
GAAGCATCGGCCATGAAGGATCAATATGTGAGTATCGAACACATCCTGCTTTCCATCGCCGATGAAAAAGAGGGCAGAGCCGCAGCCCTTCTTGGCCGACTGGGGATCACCCGGGAATCTTTGTTAAAGGTCCTCATGGACATTCGTGGATCCCAGCGGATAACCGATCCGAATCCTGAAGAAAAATACCAGGCCCTGGAGAAATTCAGCCGCAACTTGACGGATCTGGCTCGCCTGGGGAAACTCGATCCGGTGATAGGCCGGGATGAGGAGATTCGGCGCGTCGTCCAGGTGCTTTCGCGCCGGACCAAGAACAATCCGGTTCTCATCGGAGAACCCGGTGTGGGCAAAACGGCCATCATCGAAGGACTTGCCCAGCGCATCGTTGCCGGTGATGTAGCCGAAACATTGAAAGACCGAAGACTCGTGTCATTGGATATGGGCGCCCTGATTGCCGGTGCCAAATACAGGGGGGAATTCGAAGATCGGCTCAAAGCGGTATTGAAAGAAGTGGAAAACGCCGAAGGGGAAGTGATTCTCTTTATCGATGAGCTCCATACCCTTGTAGGCGCAGGGGCCAGCGAGGGATCCATGGACGCCTCCAACATGCTCAAGCCCGCACTTGCCAGGGGAACCTTGCGATGCGTGGGTGCCACCACACTGAATGAATATCGAAAATACATTGAAAAGGATGCGGCCCTCGAAAGGCGATTTCAGCCGGTCATGGTTCTTGAGCCCACCGTGGAGGACACGATTTCTATTCTCCGCGGACTCAAAGAGAAGTACGAGATTCACCATGGTGTCCGGATAACCGATGCTGCCATCGTTTCTGCCGCTTCTCTTTCCAATCGCTATATTTCCGACCGGTTCCTGCCGGACAAAGCCATCGACCTGATCGATGAGAGCGCCTCAAAGCTCCGGATCGAAATCGACAGCATGCCCGTTGAAATCGATGAAATCCAGCGAAAGATCACCCAGATCGAAATCGAACGTCAGGCCCTGAAAAAGGAGACCAGCAGAACCGCGAAGGCGCGTCTTGAAAACATAGACAAGGAACTGGCAGCAATGACCGACCAGTTCCAGGAGATGAAGGGCCATTGGGAGCAGGAAAAAGAGTTGATCCAGGCCATTCGAAAGATAAAAGAAAACATCGAACACCTCAGCCTCGAAGAGCAGCAGGCGGAAAGGGAGGGGGATCTGGCACGGGTAGCCGAATTAAGATACGGCAAAGCCGGAGCGCTCAATAGCGATCTGGAGGCGGCAAATACACAATTTGCAGAACTCCAGAAAGACCGCAAAATGCTGAAGGAAGAAGTCGACGATGAAGATATTGCGGAGATTGTTTCCCGGTGGTCCGGGATCCCCGTCAGCAAAATGCTGGAAGGCGAAAGAGACAAGCTGGTAGCCATGGAAGCACATCTTGGAAAACGGGTTATCGGCCAATCGGAAGCCATTGCCGCCGTGTCCAATGCCGTCCGCCGCGCACGCTCCGGTTTGCAGGATCCGAATCGTCCCATCGGTTCCTTTATCTTCATGGGACCGACGGGGGTCGGGAAAACCGAATTGGCCAAAGCCCTGGCAGAATTTCTCTTTGACAGCGAACAGGCCATTGTCAGGGTCGATATGTCCGAATATATGGAAAGGCATGCGGTCTCCCGGCTCATCGGGGCCCCACCGGGATATGTGGGGTACGAAGAAGGGGGATATCTCACCGAGGCGGTGAGGCGAAGACCCTATGCCGTCATTCTTTTTGACGAAATCGAAAAGGCCCATCCGGATATCTTTAATGCCCTGCTTCAGATCCTTGACGATGGGCGAATGACCGACGGCCAGGGGAGAACGGTGGATTTTAAGAATGCCCTGATTATCATGACGTCAAATGTGGGGAGTCAGTGGATCCGGGAGCTTGGCGGTCATGACAGCAAGGAGATGGCAGAGCGGGTTACCGAAGCGCTCCGGGAGAGTTTTAAACCTGAGTTCCTGAACCGGATCGATGAAACCATCATCTTCCACAATCTGACCCGGGATCAGATCGGCGATATTGTTACCATCCAGGTGGCAGCGCTCGCCGCGCGACTCTCGGAGATGAATATCGAGCTATCCCTTGAAGAAAGTGCCAGAGCATTGCTGGCGGAAGCTGGATATGATCCGGTCTATGGCGCCCGGCCCTTGAAACGGGTCATTCAAAAGTATCTTGAGAACCCCCTGTCAAAGGAGCTACTCGCGGGACATGTGGTGGAGGGAGCACAACTGGTCGCTGAAACAAAGGGGGATGAGATTGTTTTCAGAACGCTATAGGCTATTTTTCGGCCATGGAAGAAAGATAGTGGTCCATCACTTTGTCACTATCGTCATCGGTAACCATATCAGGCAACCGCTCCTGGGCCACTGCGATTGCGGCATCGATGAGATCGGATTCGAAGGCCTCCTTGGCCTCTGAGAATACTCGATTGACCCGGTGCTCTACATCTTCCATCATGACCGTGCATTGGCGTTGGGCATCCTCAATGATCCGTTCTCGTTTCCGATCGCCCTGTTTAACGATCCGCTCTTTCATTTTTCCAAACCGGGCGTGACTTTCATCCAGAGAAGCTTGAATCGCCGCTATCTTATCGTCCGCATCCTTTTTCTCTGCTTCAATCTGTTCAATTTCCCGAGCTATCTTTGTTCTTTCTGCGGTGAAAAAGTTCTTCAAAGGGGTTTTGCCGTATTTCATAAATAGGAACACCATGATACCAAAATTGAACCACCGCAACACGGTATCATATATCGGCCGCCACTTTCCCGCTTCTTCGGCTGCCAGAACACCCTCTCCGAAAAGATGGAGCAGGATGACCACAAGTAGGCTTATACTGAAAAACCGGCTGATTATGGTTGCTTTCTTCATTGGGGCAATTTCCGGTCCAAGAGCTGTTCCATGATGGAGATCGCTAGCGTTTCGGTCTCCTTTTTCATCTCCCTGCCGGCTGTTTCAACCTGGGCGTCCATTTGCGCTCGGGCCTTCTCTATCCGGGTCGCCACGTCTTTTCTCGTGGCAGCAACAATCTCAGTGGCTCGTTGATTCCCTGCCAGCTCTACTGCTCTGGCAGTAGCAATGGCTTCGGCCCTGGCGGTCGCTTCACTTTCCTTAATCTGATTCGTTACCTTTTTCAGCTTCGTTTCAGATTGAGCGATCCCCGCCTGCAGCGCTTTGATATACCGATCCCTTTCCTCAAGGGTCCGTTGGAGGGGACGAAACATCACCCGATTGATAATGAGCAGAAAAATCAGGAACGAGACCATTTGTACAATAATCGTCTCGTTGATGCTGATTAGAGCAATATTGCTGACAATGTGCATCGGTTGTCTTTCGGAACGCTAGCGATTCATGGGTTTGATGTCAAACAACAAACAAGAGCAATAAGGCCACCACCAGGGAGTAAATCCCGGTCGATTCCGAAACCGCCTGGCCGACAAGCATGGTTCGGGTGAGAAGGCCTTGTTCTTTCGGGTTCTTGCCGATGGCCTCACAGGCCTTGGCTGCAGCCATTCCCTCACCAATACCGGGACCGATGGCGCCGAGCCCCATGGCGAGCCCTGCGCCCAGATAAGCCGCCGCTTTGATAATATCTGCACCTTCAATGGACATGTTATACCTCCTGAACATTTTGTATTGGGTTTGCCTGCCTCTTAACAGGCGGTGTGCTACATGACAAAAATCAGAACCAGCGCAATCACCATGGCATATATCGCCGTCGATTCGGCAACGGCCATCCCGACGAGCATCGTTCGGGTGATCGTACCGGTGTTTGACTGGTTTCTTGCGATCCATTTTACGCCGCCACTGGAGGCGATGCCTTCACCGATACCGGGGCCAATGGCACCGATACCCATACATAAGCCGGCCCCGATCAGAGCCATACCCGGCGCGATCTTATCCGTTGCCGGAAAATTCATGAAAATGAGTAGAAAACCGACCAACAGGCCTAGAATAGCCGGGGTCTGGGTAATGGCTTGTCCCAGCAGCATTATATTCGTCACCGGACGCACAGCAGACGGCTGTCTGGCAATACCTTCGACACTGTTCTTGGCGACAACCCCTCCGCCAATACCGGAGCCGATGGCGCTGAATCCCGATGCAAGACCGGCCCCCAGGACAGCAGCCCAGGTCGGATTGACCGGCTTTGCCGAGAAATCCAGGAAAATCAATATGAATGCGGTTACCATGGCAAAAATTGCAGGCGTCTGGCACACAGCGGAGCCAATCAGCATGTTGGTGGTTATGCTGCCGCTCATGTTGGGTTGTCTCTCCAGAGCGATGCAGGCAGCTCCGGCGGGAAATCCAGAGCCGACGCCGGAACCGATGGCACCAAAACCCATCGACAGCCCGGCACCCAAAGCAGCCAGTGCCGTAACATAGGACACCGCCACGATATTGCTAAACAATAAGATCAAGGCCACAACCAGTGCAAAAATCGAGGCCGATTCAGCGATAGCCTGGCCCACCAGCATGGATCGGAAAATCTCGCTGCTGTTTTCAGGGCGTCGTGCAATGGCTATATTTGCCTGCGATGCGGTGTATCCTTCTCCGATCGCCGCGCCGATCGCGCCAAAACCCATCGCCATGCCGCCGCCGAGATAGGCGGCAATATCCACCCATGTCTGGAGTTCAAAGGCCATCGATCAATTCACCTTGAGTGAAATATAAACAACCGTTAACATTGTAAATACAAATGCCTGGATCGCACCGACAAAGATCCCGAAAAAGGCGTAAAGAACCGGTGGTACAACCAGGCTGAATGTAAGATGAGAGACAACCAGAATGATTATGGAGCCTCCCATAATATTGCCGAACAGACGAAAGGAGATGGACACAATCTTGGATAGCTCATCGATAATATTCAGGGGCAACCATAGAAAAAAGGGTTCGAAATACTCTTTGGCGTACCCTTTGAATCCCTTGGACTTTATCCCCGCGATATGGGCCATGACAAACCCGATGAGTCCAAAAGTAAGCGGGGTATTCAGGTCCTTTGTGGGCTCTTCCATAAAAGGAATAATCCCGATCCAGTTGGACAAAAGCAGAAACATAAACAATGCACACACATAGGGTGCGTAGAACTTTGCTTTTTCTCTGCCCAGGGCATCTTCCGTCAGGTTGTAAAGAAACGACCAGACCATCTCACCGGCCAACTGCAGGGGAGCGGGCAGACGGCCCTGTTTCCTGGAAACGATAAACCCGAAAATAATGAGAAGGGCAAAGACAAGCCAGGTCATCCCAATAGCTTCAAGATTAAACGTCAGGTTGTGTCCCCGAAACGGAATAATGAGCTGATGTATTTTCCCCAGATCATTCATGTGGTAATCTTACCCATAGATCAGTTCTTGCGCATGGTAGACCGATAACCCCACAGATGATCGGTAAGGATCATCAACTGAACAAGAAAAATGCCGACAACGGTAGAGATCAGATGGATCTGTGAAAGTCGGATGGCCACGACAAGGGGTATGGCGAGCAAAAGGTATCTTGAAAAGATCGAACCGAACGACACCACAACCGTCTTTTTTTTGGACTTGCCCATTTTCCAGGGAAGCATCTCACCCATGACAACAAAGTTGATTACGCTGAAAATACTGCCGAGGATTAATCCCTTTCCGATGGGTCTCTGGTCGGCCAGTATGAAGATCAAGCCGCCAATGATCGCCACACTCATCGCGCGTGAGCAGTATTTCTTCTCCGTCTCT
>JAZFSW010000330.1:0-3248 GCA_036446375.1 Desulfobacterales bacterium
CTATAACTTTGTAATTGCTTTCGTGCTGTCTGCATAGAGCAATACGGTTGCTGACGCTATACACTTCTGAAGGAGGACGTTTAGCTTTTGAAAATCAGATCCTTGTGGCGCGCATTCCTATATGGTCTGTTGAGCGTCACTTTATCGCATCCTGCCTACTGCGACGATACAGCGATATTTAGACCCACACCTATTGAGAAAGCGCCGGTAATCGATGGTCACCTGGATGAGGATATCTGGGCCGTAGCATTTGAGATGAAAGACTTTATCGTCATTGAGCCGGATACGAAGAAACCCGGGGCTTACCAGACCCGAGTCAGAATGGCCTATGACAAAAGGGCCCTTTACCTGGGGATCATCAATGAGCAGCCCGCGGATACCCAGGTCCGGCGAATCAGCGCGCGAGATAGAAAATGGATGGGTCGTGATGCTATTCGGGTGGTACTGGACCCATCGGGTCAGGGTCGCTATGGATACCTGTTTGAGGTTGCTTTGGGCGGGGCATTAAGTGATGGAACCCTGCAGCCGGAGTGGCACTATTCCCTCAACTGGGATGGACCTTGGGTTGCGGCGACATCATCGGACGAGAACCACTGGTATGCAGAATTGGCGATCCCCTGGGATATAATGGAGTGGCCGGATAGGGAGGGAGAACGCCAGATCGGCATTTTCTTCCGGCGACAGGTGTCCCATCTCGGTGAATACTGGGGCTTTCCCCCGATTCCTTTTAATGCTGCGGTGTTTCTAAGTGATCTTGCCAAGATGGAGGTCGTTGATATCAATCCTCGGGGCCGTCTCACGTTCTATCCCTATATCTCGGCAGACTTCAACGGCATGACCCAAGAAAGAAAGGAGAGCATCGGGACAGATGTTTTCTGGCAGCCTTTCAGCAATATGCTGGTGTCGGCAACCCTCAATCCGGATTTCGGTCAGGTGGAAAATGATAAGGTGGTGGTCAATTTCGGGGCCACAGAAACCCTGTTCCAGGAAAAACGCCCGTTCTTTCTCGAAGGAAATGATATTTTTGAAACCAACGGTCTCCGTCTCATCCATACCCGGCGTATCGGTGCTCCCCCGGACACACCTGTTCTGTCTCCGGGTGAAACTATCAGTAAGCAACCCTCGATTTCAGATATAGTGGCTGCTGTAAAGATCACCGGGCAGAAAGAGAATCTGCGATATGGGGTGATGGCCGCTTCTGAAGATGACAATGATTTCACGATAAGCGGCGATCATGAGGTGTCTGTAAGCGGCAGGGAGTTTTATGCGGCCAGGGCCCTGTATGAGAGCAATGGTGCAGGGCGCGGTACGGTTGCCCTGGGATACCTCGGAACACTTGCCCGCCACGGCACGGAAGATGCCTGGGTGCATGCGTTTGACGGAACGTGGCAAAGCAAAGGGAAGCGTTACCGGTTGGAAACACAGCTTGCCGTGAGCGATACAAAGGGCGAGAAAGGATTTGCCTGGAATGGCAGGGCAAGTTACACCCCCCAATCGGGAACAGAATACCGAATTGACCTGGATTATCTTGACGATGCCTTTGATATCAATGATATGGGCTATATGGTGCGTAACGATCGATTCAAATTCTACGGATACTATAAGACCTATCATTATGATTTGCCGGGGTTTAAACGACTGAGTTATTCGATATCTGCCAGAGGGGAGGTCAACGACCGCCTGCTATCCATGAGATACCAGGGGTTGCTCTATATTAAGTTTCATAACCTTACCACGCTGATTACAGAGTTGGCCTATATGCCGGCCACATGGGATGACTTAAACAGTTTTGGCAACGGCGATTACCGCAGGAAAGCCGGATATACGGCCGGCTCCAGCTGGATGAGTGACCAGAGCAAGCTGTTGAGCGTCTATATCAGCCCACGGGTATATACCGAGGATAACGGCGGCGTTTCCAAACGTCTCCGTGTGGCCATGGACGTTGCGCCACTGGACATATGGCAGATCCATCTGTCTTTTACTTACTATGATCGACAGGATTGGATTCTATGGCAGGAAGAAAACAGAATGAATGGTTTTGATGCGGATCAGCTGGGTTTTTCGCTGGGTTCCAATATTCGGATCTCTCGAAATCAGGAGGTACGTCTGGGAATTCAATGGGTGGGAATCGATGCCAAGGGGAAAACCGCCTACCGTATCGATCCGGATGGATTCTTGACAGAAAGCGGCGAAGATGCCGATGCCCGAAGCTTTGATTACGCAGAGTTTTCCACTCAGATCCGCTACAAATACGAATTCGCGCCGCTCTCCGATCTCTTTGTGGTATATTCCCGGGGTAGCCTGGTATATTGGGATGCGCTCTCAAAAAGAGATGACTTCGGTGATCTGTTCCGTGACAGCTGTGAGGATAGAGATGTCGACCGCTTCCTGGTTAAGGTCCGGTATCGGTTCTGATCCCGGCGATCTTCCCGTGCCGATGGCAAAGGGAAACATAGCGCTAATGCGAGGGTTCATGAGACGAAAATCAATCTTCTATATGCTTTTCCTGCTAGGGCTGGTAGCAGGCGCTTTTGCGCCACTAACCTTTGCCCAGAAAAACGCTGTGGTCTTCCTGACAGACTTTGGTGAAAAGGACGGGGCGGTTTCGGCCATGAAAGGGGTGGCCTTCGGTGTTGACAGCAGCCTAGCCCTGTTTGACGTCACGCATGAGATTCCCCCTTTTGACATATGGGAAGCGGCCTATCGCTTGAACCAGACGGCAATCTATTGGCCGAAGGGCACCGTCTTTGTTTGTGTCGTCGATCCGGGTGTCGGCACGGATCGCAGGGCCGTTGTTTTGAAAACAACCACCGGCCACTTTTTTGTCAGCCCGGATAACGGGACCCTTACCCTTGTAGCCGAACAAATGGGCATTGAGGCGATCCGCACGATCGATGAGAAGCGTCATCGGCTGAAAGGCTCGGAGCTATCCCATACCTTTCATGGCAGAGATCTCTTCGCGTATGCAGGGGCACGGTTGGCTGCAGGACTTATCGATCTTTCTCAGATAGGCCCCATACTGCTGCCCGGTGACATGGTCGCCATTGTCCATCAGAAAGCAGAATTACACTCCGGCATCCTTTCCGGTACCATCCCGGTACTTGACCAGCCATACGGAAATGTATGGACGAATATCGGTAACGATCTGTTCCAGGAAATGGACGTCAGGAAGGGGGATCTGTTCTGTGTACAATTCCATCACGGGGGGGTCAGGGTATACTCGGGCAAGATGCCGTACAAAGACAGTT
>JAZFSW010000331.1:0-5121 GCA_036446375.1 Desulfobacterales bacterium
CAAACAAGCAGACACTGCCGGGATTATGCTTCCCCGGCCTTCGCCCTGGCGGCCATGATTGCTGTGCCGTTGTCAAAGACAAAATCACGGCCCGTCTTCGGGGGTTCTGTGATGGTGTCCCGGCGCTTTAGCGGAATTTATATTGAGTTGCACTTATGGACACACACGCCGCACCCGATACAAACGTCGGCGTCGATTGTGACGGCTTTCCGGAACTTGTTTGTTGCCTGCAGGTTGAGCTTCAGCTGAATAGCATCCATGGGACAGCGTTTGATACAGATCCCACATGCCTTGCAGGTTTCCGGGGTGACCTGGACAACGTAGTTGGACGGTTCGATGGCCTTTGCGTGTCCCATCTGGTGGTAGGGCCTCAGGAACGTGCAATACTCCAGATCACAGTTGCAGATGGTCTCCGGGTTTCCCTGATGGTTTTCCAGGCCGTGAACGAGCCCGGCATCTGCAGCCTTCTTCAAGATTTCGAAGGTCTCGTCTTTCGTGATTTCTCTTCCCAACCCGTTCTTTACGATGTATCGGCCCAGTTCGTTGAAGTGGAGACACGTTTCCAGAGGGAAGGGACTATCCGGGTAGTCCGAGTCCAGATTATAGCGCATCCGGCAGCAGCAGTAGGAGACGGTACAATAATCGTAACCCTCGACGAGCTTTTTGATGTCCTCGAAAGGTAGGAATTCGGACGGACTCATCACCGTCTCATCGATCGGAACGGATCTTAAGCCGGGGTGAACGATATGCTTACGGTCATCGATCAATCCGTCATCATAATACTTGTTCCCGTGATGGGCCATCGTCCGGATCGGTTCTTCATCCGTGCCGGGCCAGAAGGGGACCCGCTGGAAGATTTCCCCGCCGGACCAGAGCCTGTATCTCACCGAATCCCCCCGAATGCTCTCATAGATCACACCCTTGCGCGCCAGGGCCGATATCTTCCCTTCCAGCTCGGGGATTTCCATCTGTTTCATCTGGGCGATCTCCTCGATCGTCTTGGCATTCATCGGAAAGCCGGTGATAAAATCGGCTTCCTCAGGAGAGAGAAAGGAGGTGATCATGGGCATCATGTGCTCTGATTCTGGAAACTGATGGCCCATGTATTCAACGAACTTCTGGTAGATTTCCTGGTCGGTCATTTTCTTTCTCCTTTGGTCGGCTTGGGTTTGTATGCCCCCATTTGAACGATAGGATCTGGCGGGCGGATACACGGTTCCCTTTATCGTTACTTCATAATGGGGGAACATGCAAGTGTATAGCGCGCCTGGTTGGGTTTTCATTCTTTCAAAAGCCCCTCTGCGGTATCCTCCACGTAGCAGCGCGACGAGGACAAGTTGCATTGCAATCAAAGCGACCCTGTTGATTGCTGAAACCGTGCTGAAGATGATGCCCACGAGAGGATCATCACATTCTTCGGATTGCCACCAAAGGCTGCGATGTTATCCCGCACCCACTTCAATGCCAATTCTAAGTCAAGCATCCCGGCCATACCGGATCCTTCGAATTCTTTTCCTCCGAGATCTTCCAGATGCAAATAGCCGAAAACATTGAGTCGATGGTTGACGGTGACAATCACAACATCACCGCGCTCTGCCAGGGCAATGCCATCATATGTCGGCTGGGAGCCGGATCCCATGTAGAATCCACCCCCGTGCATCCAGAACATAACGGGTCGTTTGCCGTCAAGGCCCGGTGTCCAGACGTTGAGAACCAGGCAATCTTCACTCTGGGGGAGCCGACGACTTTCGGCCGTCAGCCGGGTAAGGGCCATTTCCCCGAAGCCGCTGACCTGGGGGCAGATCGGCCCGTAGTCCATGGCTTCCCTGATACCTTTCCATGGTTCGATCGGTTTCGGCGGTTTGAATCGCCGCGTTCCAGAGGTCCAGGCCACACAGCCGGACAGCCTAGGCCGTGATGGGACCTGCTGATCTATTACAAGTCCGGGCCATTGCTCAAGTCACTTGACATACACACCTACTCTTGCCATATTCCGACCTGCAGAAAGCGATTCCTTACCCCTGATTATACAGCAGTTCAAATGCGTCAAAGCAGGCTGACACCGGCAGGTGGGATGATGTCTGACATTAGAGACCGGATTTTTGAATCCCTCGTTGGACGAGACTTTGAGGCGACGGTATTTGCAGAAGAGCCGGGCATCCTGGCCGGCATGTCAGGTGCCCTCATCGAAGCAGAAGCTGCGGGTTGCACACCGCATGCGCTCGCAAAAGACGGTGACCCTCTCAACGAGGGTGAAGCTATCCTCCATTTGCAGGGCTCAGCCATACAATTGGCCAGAGCTGAAGAAACCGTCATGGGGGCTCTGGCAAAACCCTCAGGCATAGCATCTGCAACACGGCAACTGGTGGATCGTGCCGGAAAGCGCCTTCAGATCGTCGGAGGGGGCTGGAAGAAAATGCCAGGAACACTAAAGGAAATGGTCCGGGAAGCAGTAGGGATCGGCGGGGCAGAACCACGGATCGATGACCCGCCACTTCTCTACCTTGACAAGAACTATGTGCGTCTTCTTGGCGGCGTAGAAAGGACTCTGGACGCTGTGTCCCACCTAGACGGATATCGTAGGGTTCTCCAGATTGGCTCTGACACACTGTCCCTTGAAGAAGAAACCCGGATTGCTGTGAAGAAGGGCGTTTCCACCTTGTTTGTAGATACCGGGGAAATGGGTGATCTTGATGTCGTGATTCGCACGCTCGTGGAACTTGGTGTCAGAGATCAGATAAGGCTTGCCTTCGGTGGTGGCGTCACATTGCAGGAGGTGGACAGATTGGCCGAACGGGGCGTCGATGCCCTTTGCATTGGTCGGGCTATTGTGGATGCACCCCTGCTGAATCTTCGGATGGAAGTCGTGGTATCGGAAAACGGTTTGACCGCCGGACCCATTGCACAACAACCGGGAGGAACAGACAATGCCTAAACGAGTGAGAATGGTGGCAGAGATACGGGGTGAAAAGTGCACGGGGTGTCGGCTTTGTGAACAGGTATGCCCCACCGTTGCCATCACCATGCGCAAACGGCGTGCGGATGAACCGAGACCTGAGCATGGCCCAGGCAAGCTGCTTGCCGTGATACAGGGGGACGCCTGCTACAACGCCCAGGCGTGTTTTGAGATCTGTCCCGAGCGAGCCATCGTGATGCATGAATTGGAAGCGCCGTTTGATATCGGTGTGGATATGGAAAAGACCGATAGAGCAGCGGTCAACGAGCTCTGCGCAAAGGCAGGATATACAGCATCACGCGAAATCTGTCTTTGCACCACCACCACCGCCGGTGAACTGGCTGCTGCGATTCTCGCAGGCGCTGACACGCCGGAAAAACTGTCCCTGATGACAGGCGCTCGTACCGGCTGCCTGGAGCTCTGCCAACAGCCCATGCTGGATATGCTCCGGGCAGCGGGACACACCGACATGGCACGCAATCCGGTGACCGGCTTTCAGTGGTACGGCCGTTCGGCGACCCTGTGGGACAGTATGCAACCGGATGGCTCATTTCCACCTGACATCCTGGAGCATTTCGATGTTTACCGCCCGGACCGCGAGGTAACAGACATGGCACGGGCAAGCCTCGATGGGAGGAAGGATCATGACGATGACAGCTGAGCCGTTTCTGAGAAACCTTGCGCCGCCTCCTTTCAAACCGGTGTGGAACGGAAACCGGCCGGATCAGCTCATCACAGAAAGAGCAGCCGATTTGCCTGGTGTTGTCGCCTTGCCGGTCAGGGAACTGGTACCGGGTCTTCCTGAACCCATCTGGTCCCAGCTGGACGTTTTTGGCCCCACCGATCTGACGGAGGTGCGAAATCAAACCAAAGCTGCCGTCCGGGCCATGGAGTGGTCAGCAATCGAAAAGGGACGCACCGTCCACATTCTGGCAAATCCGCACGGGTTTTCCTATTCCGGCGAAAACTACATCGCCATGTTGGAGGAAATTGCCGACCACCTGAAAAGGGAACGAGACGCGAAGGTGAAAGTAAGGATCGCAGAATCCATGGGGCACGTGGATAATCCGGATTGGATGACCTATTTTGACCTCAAGAACCGGTTTGACGACATCAAGGAAGTGCCGCAGATCGGACCGGGCACCAGGATCGACACGCGACTCGGCGAAATGTATGTGACCAAGGGGCTGTTCAGCGCTCCGTATTTTGTTCACACCCACGTAACGGACCTTCGGGAAGCCTACCTCCATCGCATGGTGGATAGGCTCTACAAGCCCTTCGGTATGGGATATGCCAGGCTGGAAACCCGTTCTGCCTACCATTTCGGTTTCGGTCCCCGAACCGGACAGATGGTTTCACGTTCCGTTTTCGAGAGTGATTTCATCCAACAGCGTTATGTCGGCAGCGTGGTACTGGACACAACCAGTGAGGGCGTTATTGGCGTTGAAGGAGATAACGATCTTCGCGCCCTGGATCAACGATTGACAGAAGGTATGCTGCGCAACTATGGCACCCTCATCCGATTGTTGGGAGAAATCAAAGCGGTAATTCCGGTTTTCGATGGCCATGGCTGCTCGGTGTATACTTACGGTGGCGGACTGACGTTCAGCAACCTGCTGTATGCCGACACGGATTTTTTCGATCTTGACAACTTGGCCCTTGGCGCCCACCGCCAAAGTGAAACCGAGCCGGGGCTATTCATGGGTGGAGGCGATGCCGTCAAGGCGATCGTCATCAACTATATGGCCGGGGGTGTCCCATGCCATAGCAGTCTGAGGCACTTGAAACTACACCTGGCAAGTCAGCAAGCCTTCAAATGGATGGTCAACGAACCGTCTAATTGCTACCTTGAAAACCTGTCTACGGTACATGACGGCCTCAGCAAAGCGGTTAGCGCTGCCCGTGATGAAACCGGCTGTAATGAGCTGATGATTTTCGATTACACCCCCGGTGCTTTCCGGGTAACGGAAGGGTTGGCCCAGCATCTACTGGACTGCGCGCCCAAAGTGGTGGCGCGAGTAGAAAAAACGTTGCTGCCCAAATGGATGGCCCAACGCAAACTTGCTTAGGTCATTTACAGATTTTTCAGTATCCATCACATCCTGTTTGCGATGGCGTTATCTTAAAAAACAATCTCGCCACTAAGTCACTACTGCGCCAAAGCA
>JAZFSW010000332.1:0-15396 GCA_036446375.1 Desulfobacterales bacterium
TCGACCAGCAAGACCTTCTTGTCTCTGAACATCGTGTCCGGGTCATGCAGGTCGGTTACCATTTTCTGCTTGTCCTTCGGCAAATTGCTCACCACCTGGTGCAGAAACAATGCGGTCTCGTCAAGGAGCCGCTCAGGAGACCGGACCCCCTTGATAATGACCGATGAGGCGTAGGTCTCCAGTTCTTCCTCTTCCTGCTGCGATATCTCCTTGCCGGTATAGATAATCGTCGGCGGCACGGAGATATCTCGAAAATCACTGAGCCGTTTCAGCAGTTCAAAGCCGGTCATGTCAGGCAGCCGCAGGTCAAGAATCATACAGTCGAACGACTCGGATTTGAGCAGTTCCAGGGCTTCGCCACCGGATGCCACGGCAATGGGGTCGACATTGCTGTTGCCGATGAGTTTGACAATGCTCTTCTGCTGGGCCGGGTCATCTTCCACGATCAACAGCCGCCGGATGTGATCGGTGGTCATTTCGGTTATCCGGGTAAAAGCCTGATCCAGGGCCCCTTGGTCCACCGGCTTGTTGAGAAAACCAATGGCACCCCGCTGCAGGGCATCGGCGGTCTTATCTTCCACGGACATCATATGGACAGGGATGTGGCGGGTATCTATCTGCTGTTTCAAAACATCAAGAACACTCAGCCCCTGTATGCCGGGTAATCGGATATCCAGAATAATGGCATCGGGAACATACTGGCCGGCGAGTTTCAGGCCGGTTTCACCATCCCCGGAATGGATGAACTTGAACTGCCGCTCGTGGCAGAACTTCCCCAGGATCGTCGCGAAATTGACGTCATCTTCAATGATTAGAATGGTTTTGTCATCCTCGTGGATTTTCTCCCGATCATCATCAATGGAAGGGGCCGGCGGCAGATCCTGATCGGTCCGGTCGATTACATCGACCCCTCCCGTCCCGTCTGTCTCGTCGGCCTTGCCGGGGGCCACCGGGGTGGCAGCTTTCTCTTTCCTACGTTCCACTATTCCCGCCCCCTCCTGCCTGCGGTCCAGAACCAGGGGGAGATACAACGTGAAGGTGGAGCCCTCGCCAACGGTGCTAACCACTTTTATTTCGCCCCCCAGCAACTTGGCCAGTTCCCGGGAAATCGAAAGCCCAAGGCCGGTTCCGCCGTACATCCGGGAGGTAGAGCCGTCGGCCTGCTGGAAGGCCTCATATATCGTGACCAGCTTTTCTTCCGGAATACCGATGCCGGTGTCGGTCACCGATACCGCCACACATTGCTCATGATCCAGGCCGCTTCTTGACAGATCGACCTGGGCATCGGCCAAGCCGTATCTCACGGTAATAGAGCCCTCCTCTGTGAACTTGATTGCGTTGGAAAGCAGGTTCTTCAGGATCTGGGCCAACCGCTGCCCATCGGTCTGGATGGATTCGGGCAGATCCGGATCAGTCTCCATATTCAGCGTCAAGCCCTTGTCCCGGACCACATGTTTGAAGTTGGCTGTTACCCATTCGGCCGATTCAGACAGGGGGATCTCTTCGGAGGACAGGGTCATTTTCCCCGCCTCGATCTTGGATAGATCGAGAATATCGTTAATCAGGGTCAGCAAATCGTTGCCACTCTGGTAGATGATGGATGCCGACTCGACCTGATCCGTATCGAGGTTGTCTGTTCGGTTGGCAGCCAGGTCCTGAGCAAGAATAAGCATGCTGTTTAGCGGGGTCCGCAGTTCGTGGGACATATTGGCGAGAAATTCGGATTTGTATTTGCCGGCTATTTCAAGGTCTTCGGCCTTTTTTTCCATCTGTAGCCGCACCTTGTCCAACTCCTCATTGTTCTGGGACAACTCCCGCTGGCGTTCCTCGAGGTTGATGGTTTTTTCCTCCAGTTCCTCATTGGCCGCGCGCAACTCTTCCTGCTGTTCCTTTAACTGCTCTTCCGAGGCCTGCAGGTTCCGGGTCTGTTCTCCCAGTTCCTCGTTGGACACCCGCAACTCCTCCTGTTGAACCTGCAGTTGTTCCGTCAGTTGACGGGACTGCTGCAGGGCCTCATCAAGTTGCAGGCGGGATTGAGCAGAATTTAAGGTGATGGCAATAGCAGTTGCCGCATCGTCCAGAAAGGTCTTCTGGCGCCCGGTAAAGGAACTAAATGTGCCAAACTCCAGGACCCCGATCACCACATCATTGTGTACAAGAGGGATCACCATGATCACGCTGGGGGGTTGCTCACCAAGGCCTGAAGAGATGGCAATATAGTCCTCCGGCACATGGGTGAGCACGATGGGCTGTTTCTCATAAACGGCTTGTCCCACAAGGCTGTCTCCGGCCTTGAATTGATTGGAAAGATTCTTTCGGGTTTTATAGGCATAGCTTGCTGTCAGGTTGAAAAGACCGTTGCCATCGTTAACATAGAGCGCCCCGATGCTTGCCCCCAGATACTGGGAAAGAAACGCGATGATATTACGACCCAACACATCCAAAGCATGCTCACCTCGCATGCAGGCGTTGAGTTCCGACTGGCCGTTTGCGATCCAGAGCAGCCGGTCGGATTCGGTTCGCGCATCGGCCAGGGAAACGATCATCTGGTTGAAATTGTTACCAAGAGATCCGATTTCGTCGGTCGAGTTTACATCGACCCTGGCCGACAGATCGCCTTCTGCCATCAGATCCGTTACGCCGCTGATATTCTTGATCGGCATGGAGATCGATCTTGCGACCAGTACCGCAACGACGATCACCGCGAGCAGCACGATACTCCCCAGCCAGATAAACATCCGGGTAACCGTGCGAATCGGCACATAGGCTTCCTCGGTGTCGATCTTAACCACGATACCCCATTTCACATTGGGGATAGGACCCCAGGCGGCGATCACCTCGACCCCACGATAGTCGATAAATTCACCCGACCCGATCTCCCCCTGGACGGCTTTCTGGGTGGGAATCGCATGTCCGGAGCCGATGGGAACTGTTCTCTTGAAAGCCGCGTCCGGGTCATGACGCAGGGGGCTGATAAAGATCGCCTCATTATTTCTGATAACAGCCAGGGCAATCTCCCCGGATTGACCCAGGGAAGTATAGTCCTGGCTGAATCGAAAGAGCTCATCGGTGCTCATCTGTGCTGCAAGGGTACCGACATATCTGCCGTCGGATAGTACCGGCACGGCAAAAAAGGCTGTGGTTGCATCCGAGGGTCTGTAATACGTAAAATCGGACATCTCTGTGCCCCTACCGTTCTGGGCTGCTCTCACTGTGATGGCAAGCACTGAGTCCCGGAAGGGGCCGGTGTTGAGATTCGTACCGAAATCGGTCTCCAGCATTACGCTGAAAACAATGTCGCCCGCCGGCGAGATTAGAAACACATCGTAATAGCCCATGGTGTCGTTGAAGTCTTTGAAAAATGAACTGAATTCGGCATCGACGTCCTGATAGGCCTCGGAATCGACCCCCCCTGACGAAAAGGCATCACTGTATCTTCCCATTGCATCGATGATGCTCGGATCCCGGGCAAGGATCTCAATATCGTCTTCCTTCTCGATGACGTATTGGCCTATCTCATGGCCCCGCAGATCATTCTGGGAAACCAGGCCCCTCATCACTTCTTGCTTAATGGTCGCCACATAGGAATTGAACGTCAGGACGCCTGCCACCGTCAAGGGCACCATGGTGGTAAGCAGAAAGAGCGTCACCAGCCTCGTGGATATCTTCAGATTCTTGAAGGGATCCATCATCCTAAAGAACGTGCTCATGGCTGCCCCCTTGCTCGTCCTTCGTCTGTTTCATCTGCGCTTCGAGCATTCTGGTCTTTTCCACCATCTCCTCGTTCATGGCCTGAAGCTCCTCCTGCTGGGCTTTCAGGGCCTCTTCCGATGCTTGCAGTTCTTTGGCTTGTGCCTCCAACTCTTCGTTGGATACCCGTAGCTCCTCCTGTTGAACCTGCAATTGCTCGGCAAGTTGCTGGGCATTGTCCCGGCTGTATTTCAGCCCGACCCGCGAGATAGCGCTATTGATAGCCACGGCGATGGGGGTTGCCGCTGTCTTGAGAAAATCGATCTGATGCGCCGAAAACGCTGTAAAGGAACCCAATTCCAGCACCCCGACGGCCGTCCCGCCACTGACAAGCGGCAACAGCAACAGGGTCGCCGGGTCTCTGGAACCCAGACCGGAAGAGATGGGCAGGTAGTCGGCCGGCACATCCGCTACCATCCGCAGTTCCGCGTCCCGGGCGGTCCGTCCGATAAAACCTTCTCCGATGACAAATCCGGCCCTGGCGGTATCCGGTGGCAAGAAGGCATGACCGGCGGTAAATGAGAATCGGCCATCGCCGAGATCTACATACAGTGCACCCACCGGGACCTCCAGATAGTTGGCGACAAACCCGAGGGCCTTTCCCGCCAACTGCTCCACAGTCAACTCTCCCCATAGTTCTTCTGCCAATCCACTCTGACCCGTCTTCAGCCAGTTGTTCAACTCATTCTCCCCGGCGGTTGTTCTCAATCGATCCACCATCCGCCCGAAGTTTGCGTTCAACTTGCCGATCTCGTTTACAGGCGCTTTAATCTCGTGATACTCAAGATGGCCGGCCGCCACCTGCTTGGTCCAGTCGGTGAGTCTTCGGACAGGGCCGATAATGCGTTTAAGCAGGACGCCCATTGCCAGAAGAATCGAAAGAAGCAGGCCGATAGTGATGGCGATCAACTGCATCAGACGTTTTCTTGTCTGTCGGCGATCCTCATTTGCGCTTCCTTCAAAATCGACGATCCTCCGGTTTACCTCTATCAGATTCTGATCGAGGATGTCTTGGTTGATCCCGATAACGATACGACCGAGTTTTTCACCTTCCATCTCCATGTCACGGGATAGGGTTCCGCCGTCCGGTATATTTCTATCGCCGGCCAGGAAGGTCCCGTCTTTATCAAGAAAGGTCACCGAACGGATATCGGGATCTTCAACGAAAGTTCCTGCATGCAACTCCAGGGCGGTAAGATCCTGAGACAAAACAAAGTCGGGGGTTATCATGGACATGATCGTGAGGATCATCTCGACCTTATTGTCCCGGTTTGCAGTTAACCTGTCTGCGTCAGACTGATTCTCTGCCTGAACCATTGCAAGTGCCTGGCTGAGCTGTTTCTCCTGCATGTTATGCGAATAGGTTATGCCGGCAAACAGGAGCCCGGCCATGGTCACGGAAACCGCGATGAAGAGCGCCATTATCTGACCTGTAATTCCCATCTTTATTCTCATGACAATTCCTTATTGCCTCTCTGGATTATCCACAGGTTCTTCACAGCGCCTCCCGTGATCGGGCCATGCTGACGGCAACGGCAATCGGCTCTGCTGCCTGTTTCAAGAATTCAAGCTGCAGATCGGTCAGACCTGAAAAGGTCCCCAGTTCAAGAAGTGCGATACTATCGTCATGGTAGCGACAGGGGACAGCATGGATGTGGGTCGGCGCGCCGTCCACCAGGCCCGACCGAACGTCCAGATAGTGTTCCGGGGCATCGGATATGGACAGTATTTCCCCGTCCAGAACAGCCTGTCCTGCAACGCCCTCGCCTGATTTGAACGCTGGTTGCACGCCGTCGGCAATATTGCAGCCATAGCCGGCAGCCAGCTCGTATCTGTCTTCACCGGCTTTGACGAACAGGGCGCCAACCGGTATTTTCAGGTACCCGGCAACAAAAGACACGATGGTATCGGCCAGTCCTGCCGTTTTCGCATCGCCCCGCATCGCCCCATCGAGTCCATTCTGACCGGATACCAGCCAGTCTCTCTCTGCGATGGTCTCGCTTGACTGCCGCAGGTGGGCCAGCATGGTATTGAATCCTTCGGCGAGTTCACCGATCTCATTGTGCGTCTGTATCGTTACTTCCCGGGTAAGATCCCCTTCCGCCACCCGCTCAACCCCTTCCGACAGGGTCCGGATGGGTGTGACAATACGCCGGGTAATGATCGATGCGATCAGTATAACAATGAGGGAGACGGCAAATTGCACGATAATGACCGTGCGGCGCAACCGGTAGGCGGGAGCAAAGGCTTCCGCGGTATCAATTTCGGCAACGATACCCATCGGCACATCGGCCAGAAAGACATCTTTGTGAATTCCCAGCACTTCCAGGCCCCGGGGGCCGTCGTAGATCCGCGTATCTTCTTTCATATTGTGATGTTCGGGATCCGAATCGGCATGCTCTTCGTGCCAGCGCCGGGTTATCTCGGTCTTCACCGGCTCAGCCAGGATGGTTTCATACCCATCCCGGGCCGAGTTAGAGCGCTTCCTGAGATCCCGTCCGATAAGGTAGATATCCTCGGTATTGCCCATCCCTGCATCCTGCTGCATGATCTTATCAATGATACCAACGGAAAGGCGGAAGACGATGAAGCCGATCCTGTTCCCTGAATCGTCTACCACAACCGCGAGAATGAAACCGGCCACATCATTATCGGCCGGTGCATACCGGCCATAGTCGGAGAAAGCAGCACGGCCGGTTTCCAGGGCTCTCTTCATGGCAGCCGAAAAATGGCCCTGCGAATATTTTCCGGTGAGCATATTGGTGCCCAGGTCGTCTGCCTCCCGGACGGAGAACAGGATATTGCCCTCAACATCGGCCAGCAGGATATCATCATAGCCGTATGTTCGCTGATAGTCCTTTAGTCCGCCACCCCGTTCATGATGGATCATCCGGGCCTTGAAGCTCTTGGCAAAATCCTCAATCGATCTGCCGCTCTGCTGGAAAGCATCGCTCAGCGCTTCGAGAAACGCAACGTTACTCTCAAGTTGAGACTGCATGGTCAGGTTTCTTTCCATCCCCTCAAAATAGAAGTTGATGTAATCGGCCTTGAGCCGGGTCACACTCTTTAAGACGTGCCGGGCGTTTTCAAGGATGTTCTCTTTGGCGTTGCGGTAGCTGATGACACTGACAACAGTCGTGGGAAAAAGGGAGAGAATGAGAAACCAGAACAAAAGGGTGGTACCGAGCCCGCGCTTTCTGGTAGCTGTTGATTCCGTATTTTCTGTATTCATTTCGCCTCTGCCGGTAGTGTTGATACGATTCATGAGGTTATGCTCTAATTAATATCCCTGATCCCGACGACGAGAACCCCTATAGTCCTGGCGCCGTCTCTGATCGGCAGGGATACCTGTATGGAAAAACTCATCGTGCTCTTGTCAAATTCCATCGGTCCGGTGAAGACGACGCCGCTGCCTCCCTTGAACGATTCGGTGAATTTTTCTTCGTCTCCCTGCCAGTAGTCTGAGGTCCTGGGATATTCACCCACCACTGCCCCCTGGTTGTCACAGGCAAACGCTTCGGTGTATACTGCCGGGTTACCCCGGATCATTTCTTTCAGCAACAGACCGGTCCTGTTGTTCTGCAGATCGTCGATCAGGGTTTTCTGTCCACCGGAACGCCATTGCCTGTCAATTTCCTTGATTTCGGTGAGACTGACCCGTCTGTTGTTATGTTGCTTTACAGCTGCCACGATAATCGGATCGGCAGCCACCTTTTCCAGCGCGGCCACCTGCATCTGGAAATTCTCTGCCGTGACGACAGTCAAACCATCGCCGTAACCCCGGGATCCGGTGTCGGTCTCTTTGATTTCAGCATCGGTAATGACCGTGGAAAAGCGTCTATCGGTAAATGCCTCAATATCGATGCCCTTTTTCAGGATGCCCCCTTCCACGGCAAGGTCCATGATCTGCCGCAAACCGGCGGGGTCGACATTGAGATGACGATAGTTGATGACGTTGAGATCCGTGCGCAGGCTCTGAACAATCGCCTCCTCATTGTGTTCCGGTATATGCCGGCGAATCATACTGGAGATATCCAGTATCGCTCCCCCCCAGGATCGTCGGGCTTCTTCGATATCCCGTCCGGCCTGGTGCAGGTAGTGGACGACCTCTTTCAGGGCTTCGGATTTGTTTTGGATGGCATCGTCGGTGGCGATGACGATGCATTCCACATGCCCGTTGGGCCAGGCCAGTACATCCTTTGAATACCAGGCGATCTTTCCGAACTTTCCTGTCTCCACCACATCGGCCCAGGGCAAGGATTGCTCAAAGGCCGCCGGAATACCGCGGTTGTTTTGTTTCTTGATAAAAGCAGGGGATTTGGCGGGGGCGACCTCGACGGCAAGCACATCTTTGTCCGATCCGAAGCCGATGGCCAGGCTCCGGCCGTAATCCTTCAGATACTTGTAGAGAACCACCGTGTGGGTTGACAGCAGAGCCGGCACGGCACATTCGACGGGACGGCCCCGCTGCGTCCTGGCTCTTGCCAGGGCATCGGCAACCTTTCTGTCCGGTTTTCGTTCGGCCCGTTTCCTCGGAAGCTCAATATCGGCGTCGAGCAGACCATTGATCGCCAGGGCGTTGCCGTCCCGGTGCATGAGGCCTATAAAGCGAAAATTCGGTGTCTCCCCAAACATGTCCATGGCCAGGGGTGAACCGATAAACGCCACATCGACCTCTCCGGACTGAAAATACGCCCGGAGCAATGGCCAGCTCTTCATCCGTTCGATTGAATAATCAGCCTTCACCATGGCATCGCGGTATTTCTCATAAGCAACGATTCCGGGATAGTGGTCGGCCAGAGGAATGTAAATGGCCCTTATCGGCTGCTTCTCTCCGGCCTGACAATAAGCTGCGTCCACAACCCAAACGGTCAGCAACATAGATATAGACAGTACAATAGATACGCTCTTCTTCATTTGCTTCTTCCTTTAACCACAATCAACATTTTCCACCAGCGCCTTGCCCAGATCCGCCAGGGGCAGGACCCGGTCTACGTGACAGTTTTCAATCGCCGCCCGGGGCATGGTGGCAGCTTCCGCACCCTCCGGATCCTGAACCAGTGTGAGGCCGCCCACAGCCTTGACCTTCTTCAGACCGGCCGCGCCATCGCTGTTGCCGCCGGTGAGGATGACACCGACCATTCTCCTGCCAAAGACCTCGGCGGCGCTTTCAAAAAGCACATCGATGGACGGCCGGCTGTAGTTGACTTTATCTTCCGTTGACAGGGACAGGGTTTTATCCTTTTCTATCAGCAGGTGGTAATTTGCCGGGGCCAGATAGATAATCCCCGCCTTCAGCACCTCTTTTTCCTCCGCCTCTTTTACCTGCAAAAGACATTTTGAATCTAACGTGTCGGTCAGGAAGCCATCATGGCTGTGGGGATGCATATGCTGGGCTATGATGACTGGTGCGGGAAAGTTCGCCGGCAGGGCAGCAAGAACCTGAGGCAGGGCTCCGAACCCGCCGGCCGATGCACCGATGACAACGGCCTCAATTATTCTGGTGTCTCCCATGGATATCAGCCTATTCCCGTTGATAAATCTTCTCGGCGTCTCCGATGCTCTCAAAATGATGCTCGATCGCTGAAAACTTCAGGCTCTCTTTCGTGCCAAGACAGAGAAATCCCCTTGCAGCCAGTGACTCATGAAAAAGCCGGAGTACCCGGTTCTGCAAGACCTTATCAAAATAGATCATCACATTCCGGCAGAGGATCAGGTGCATTTCCCCGAATGCGGAATCGGCAGCAAGGTTGTGACTGGCAAAAACGATGTTCTTCTTCAATTCCTTGTTCATGATCACGGAATCATATTTTGAGTAATAGAACGTAGACAATGACTTCCTGCCGCCGGCCCGCTGGTAGTTAACGGTATATTCTTTTATCCTGTCAATCGGGTAGATTCCGTTCTTGGCTCTTTCAAGGGTATCATCATTGAAATCCGTGGCATAGATGATCGCCCGGTCATAAAGCCCTTCCTCTTTTAGGAGAATCGCAAGGGAGTATACCTCTTCCCCGCTGGCGCATCCGGCATGCCATATCTTGATGAAAGGGTAGGTCTTCAGATACGGCACAACCTTTTCCCGAAGCATCCGGTATACAAAAGGATCCCTGAACATCTCCGTGACGGGGATGGACAGCGTAAGTATAAACGATTTGAAAAAGTCTATATCGTATAAGAGTCGGGGAATAAGCTCAGACACCCGACCACCTCCGGTCTTGCTGAGAAAATGATGAATTCTGCGTTTGAAAGAGGCTTCAGCATAGTGGCTGAAATCGTATCCGTACTTCTGATTCAACGCCTCAACGAGCAGATTGATTTCAATGCTTTCGGTCGTAATCTTATCCATGTCTTTATTCAGACCAGACATAGACAGCTTCCGCCTGGCTGCCGTTTCCCTGAAAGGAAAAATCCAGACACAGAGACTTGACAAGCAGGATTCCCCGCCCGCTAAACGATGCATCGTCAAAGGCCTCCGGCAGCTCTGCAGCATAATCAAACCCGGGACCGCTGTCTTCCACCCGCATGACGAGCTTTCCCCCCTTATCCTGGGCAAACAGTGCAAAATCGAGTTTAACCCAGCCATCGTTCAGTTCCGATAACGCCTTTTCCCGAATAGCAAAATATTTCTCAAATCCCTCCGCGCCTCTTTTCAGTTTTGAATCGAGTTCCATGACACCATAGTCCAGCGCATTGGTTACAAGTTCGGCCAGGATCAGATAGATATTCTGCTGCTGATCCTGAAGCTCCCGGCGGGCACCCATCAGCATCTCCAACAGACGCGGCAACAGGTCGTTTGCTTTCAGATCATTGGGGCCCAGTTCAACGGTTAAACGATAGCCTTTCGACACCTCCTCTACGGGGGCAATGATTTTCTCATCAAAACGGGGAAGGGCTTCCGGATCGCATCGTAGCTCGATAATGGCGATATCATCGCTCTGTTTGCCACCGGAGCGAAAATCATCGAGGCTCTTGCATACCGCATCAAAAAAAGTCTCCGGATCCCTGTTTCCGGAGAAGCATTCCACCAGGCGCTTTTCACCGAACATTTCACCATCTGTATTGGTGGCCTCTTCCACACCGTCCGTGAAAATATAGACGCGATCCCCCTTGCCAACCTTTAAAACCTCAAGGCCGGCATCCAGACTATCGTTTCCAACAACCCCCAACGGTACATGATTGGATGGCAGGCGGGACTTTACGCCCCCTTCATTTACGATCAGGATATCGGGCAGCCCACCGTTCCACATGGAGAGAATTCCCCGGGAAAGATCAAGTTCAACCAAACATGCACAGAGGAACAGCCCCGTCGGCAACACCTTTTTGAGTTTCTTGTTAATCTCGGCAATCATTTTCTCAAGGGAATGGCCTTTTTGCACCATGGTATAGAATATATCTGAAACCGAAATCGCACCGATAGCGGCCGAAAGTCCATGACCGGTAAAATCCCCAAGGAATATAAATTGGTTGCCGGACAAGCCCGATGCGGCCAGGATCAGATCCCCTCCCACGATCTCCATCGGACAGAGAAGGTACTTCATGTGTGAGAATTCGATATAGTCCGTGCGAATCACATTGGCAAACACCTGCTTGGCGATCTCATGCTCACGATGCAACTGCTGGTACAAGGTTTCAAGCTGGTCGTGGGCGCGGTTAATCTCCTGGGCCGCCTCGTGATACTCGGTCATGTCCTTGAAATTCTGCAACACACCGATGAGTTCTCCGCTCGGAGATAGGAACGGCACGGCTGTTAACAGGCAAGAGATTGTGCTGCCGTCCCGGCGCTCTTTTTCCACTTCGCATTCCACACGCTTAGCCCCGTTGAGTAGCCGTTGTACACAACAGTCCGGCGTATGGCATGAAGGATCACTGAAGATCTCGAAGCACTTTTCCCCAACGGCTTCATCAGTGCTAAAGCCAGACAGCAAATCGAAGGTCTGATTGGTTCGAAGTACCTTAAAATCCTTATCGACAACCCACATGCCGTCGGCGGCACTGTTGAAGATCTGGTCGAGTTCTGAATGCGCACTTTCCAGCGTGTGGACATGCTCACTGAGCTTTTTCTGCATGTCCTGTTTTTCCAGTGCCCGTTTGATCTCAATTTCCAATTCGTCGTATTCAACCGGTTTCTGTATGTAGCCGAAAGCACCTATTTTCAACGCATCAATGGCGGTTTCAACACCACCGTGTCCGGTGATCATAATGAATTCAGTTTCAAAAGCCTTTTCTTTTGCCTTTCTTAAGACCTCGATCCCATCCATGCCGGGCATCTTTATATCGACCAGAGCGACATCCGGTTTCTCCTGCTCGAGCATCTCAAGGCCCTTCAAACCATCTTCCGCGGTCACGGTTTCATAATCATCCAACTGGAGGAGTTTTGCCATCCTATCCCGGATAATCTGTTCATCATCAATAATCAGTATCTTGGTCATCATCAATCTCCGGTCGATCGTATCACATGATATGTATCTTGCAGCCGATTGTACCTGGCATTGCTGCTATGTCTCTCCGGATCTCTCGAAGACATTTCGACACATCCGAACCTTTGGATGCTTCACTTTTCCGGAATGTCCCGGTGATGGAGTAAAGCATCCTGGCCCATAGGACCAGGCCTTGGTTTGCCTCTGAAAGGGGCCGTTCTTGTCCCAGTCACCAAGTGTGAAGTGACTAAAGTGAACTAAAGTTAAGGCGTCGCTTCGCTCCACCAATCATACAAATGCCCTGCGCTGAAAGCGCAATCCTCAACTTTAGCTCACTTTAGTGCACTTTAGTTCACTTAGAACTATTCCGGCCATCCATCAGCTAGAGGTCTCGAACCATGATTCACATTGCAAGATATATGCCAGATATCCATAGAGCCGATTGGGACCAGAGGGTTCATCGTCTATGCCAAAGGGCGGCACGACAGAGGTTCTGGTTTTGCGTCTCCAAATGCGCCGGAAGTTTTCGTGGGTCGATATGTCTGTGAACCGGATAATGATCAAAAAATGCATGTCGACAGGATGACGTCCCGTCAAATTTTTGAACGCACAAAAGAGATGAGCGGATCCATGCAGAGATGGTTTCAGGCAGCAGAACAAGGTGTCACATGGGCATATGCCGTTTCCCGGGGGCCAAATCGGTATATCGGCACGATACTTGCGTGTAGATTTTGAATGACTCTGGTTACATAAACGATTAGAGGATTTTAGAATGGCAAAGAAACCATCCTACAAAGAACTGGAAAATGAGATTACCAGCCTGCGGAAAAAACTTGAGTCACATGGTGATGCGGGACATTTGGTAAATCGAAAGCAAAATGAAAGACTGGAAACCATTGGGTCCCTGGCCGGAGGCATAGCCCATGAGTTCAACAACATCCTCGGCATCATCATCGGCAATATCGAGTTGGCATCGGACAATGTCACCAAATGGAGTCCGGCCTATCCATACCTGACAGAAGTATGGAACACATGCATACGTGCACGGAATTTCGTGAAACAGATCATCGCTTTCAACCACCAATCGGATTCAGTGTTGGCACCCCTGGATATCAGCCTGGTTGTCAAGGAATCGCTGAAGATGCTTCGTTCGGTAATCCCGACAACCATTGAGATCCACCAGGATATTTCTGAGTCATTGGATACGATCAACGGCAATCCGGCAGAGATAAAACAGATCCTTCTGAACCTTTGCGCCAATGCCGTCGACGCGATGAAAGGGACAGGGGGAACCCTCGGCGTCGGTCTGGAAAACACGGAGCTCGCAGATGAAGACGTAGCTGAAACCCCGGAGCTAAAACCCGGACCCCATATCAAACTATCGGTAAGTGACACCGGCAGTGGCATCGATCCGGCGGTCATTGAACAGATCTTTGATCCGTATTTTACCACCAAGAGTAAAGATGATGCTACAGGGATCGGCCTCTCCGTCGTACAGGGGATTGTAAAGCACCATAGTGGTGCCATCCGTGTAGAAAGCCCGCCGGATGGGGGAACCCGATTCAGCATGCTGATCCCCAGCATATCGGGGGAATCCGAACCGGAAATCCTCGTTGATGATAGGATCCCGAAGGGCGATGAGCAGATTCTATTTGTCGACGATGAGCCGGTTATGGTTAAAGCTTATCAAGCCATGCTGGAGCTCCTTGGCTACAAGGTCTATGGCAGAGCAAGCAGCATTGAAGCCCTTTCAGCCTTCAAGGCACAGCCGGGCAAATTCGATTTGGTGATCACCGATCAGCAGATGCCGGATCTGAGCGGTCTGATGCTGGCAAAGGAAATGATGGCCATCCGTCCGGACATTCCCGTAATCCTCTGTACCGGATACAGTGATCTGGTCGATGAGGATGAGGCAAAGGAAGCAGGCATAAAGGCTTTTGTGATGAAGCCAATGGCCCTTGCCGAAATTGCAGACACAATCCGGAATGTTCTCGACAGGAGGAAATAGACCTTTCATACCCGTCCTGACCCGAATACCGGACCCACATAGACATGCCAGCGTTCCTCTCTTGGGGCATATCTGGTGTCTTCCCCTCATAGGCGTCCGTAGCCTCCCCGACGACTCAACTGTCAAAACTATGGCGACTATTCCTGTTTCGCGTGCAACCAGGCGCTTTTGCCCCGGGCTCACAATCTGATCTGATTTATTTCAACGCCTATCTTATTAAAATAACGTATGTTTTTTGCTTCTCAGGTTTTTTTCAGAGTGATCGCTTTCGACTGGCATATCTATTGCGAAATAGATGGGATGGAACAGCGTCGGCTCATCGGCGTTGGAGCACTTGTGTCAGAATCGGCTATAGTCTCCCGTTTTGCTGAGGAATACGTATGAAAGACAGACCCGGAATAAAAGGAGCCGTATCGATACCGTTGCGTACCTATATACTGACTTCCGCAATATTCTGGACACTGACCATCGCCGTTCTGCTCATGTGGAACCTTGAAAGAGAAGACGACCAGGCCTTGGATTCCGCCCATATCCAGGCACGGTCATCCTTTGACAAAGATGTCTTGTACCGCAGTTGGAACGCCGGCCATGGGGGAGTTTATGCGCCGGTAAGCGGTGATATGCAGCCGAATCCGTACCTTGACGTGCCGGAACGGGACATTGTTACGACTTCCGGCCAACAATTAACAATGATTAATCCTGCCTTCATGATCCGTCAGGTACACGAACTGGGACAGAGAGACTACGGCACCCGGGCGCATATTACGAGCTTAAACCCTATTCGCCCCGATAATGCACCTGACCCGTGGGAAAGAAACGCGCTTCAGGCCTTTGAGCGGGGCGATACGGAAAGCAGCTCGAGTGAAGAAATCAATGGTATGCTATACCTGAGACTGATGCGTCCGCTGATCACTGAAAAGAAATGCCTCAAATGCCATGCTGCTCAGGGCTACGAGGAAGGAGATATCCGGGGAGGAATTTCAAATTCCGTGCCCATGGCCCCCCATCTGGCCATTGCACAGAGCCACAAAATGATTATGTGGCGCGGATTCGGCCTCATATGGCTCCTGGGAATAGCAGGTATTGTCTTTGCCGCTTTCAAGCTGAACCACCATATTCGGGAGCGTGATATGGCGCAAGAGGCATGGCGCCAAGCCAAGAAGACTGCAGAAGATGCCAGCCGCGCCAAAAGTGAGTTCCTGGCCAGCATGAGCCACGAGA
>JAZFSW010000333.1:0-3033 GCA_036446375.1 Desulfobacterales bacterium
CACGCCCAGAGGACGTGGTTTGTAACGATAGCATCAACTCTCTTGGGGCGATACCCGATGCCTGCCACCAAAACATATTGCGAGCAAGGCCCACTTTATGCAACAATGGTCTTTATATTCGATCGGGTCGTTGATTCACCGAGACCTTTGCATAACGCCCCCTTCTGCCCAATCTGGACTTCAAACGTTGCGTCAGACTCAAATTCTAATCCTCGAAATACTCAATGTATTACTGTGGTTAGAATTTTCGCCTTCCTTGATCTTGAGCAGAATTGAGCATTTTTCAAAGGTCTCTCACCGACATCACACGGATGGAAAGGCGTCACTCCCATGGCAAATGACAGAAGGTCAGGGCAAGAACGAAGATTCGCTGTTCATCAACTGAAAGATGGGTCTGAAAGAAGGGGGGGAGCCGACAGGAGAGGTCATTCGAGCAAGCTATGTCCTTACTGCTCTGTGTCTCTTTCCCTGGCCGCAACGGACTGTCCCGCCTGCAAGCGCAAAGTCGGGGACGTCGACAAGAATGGTATGGCGAAGAAGCCGGCCAACTATTGGGCCTATGTTGCCTGCCTGCTCGCCTGGGTCGGGTTCTACCTGTATATCCAATGGGCGTTCTTCTAGGAAAAGTGTCAGCCATTCGCCTTGATCGTGTTCTTGAGGTTTTCAATAAAGAACCGGTAGGTATCTTCCACTCCTTTGATAATCTCGTCATCCGGTACACCCACTGGCTGAAAAATACTTGACCATTCAATCTCGCATGCGTCAGTCCCGGCCTCGGCCAGTGTGACTATTGCGTGGTAGTCTTTGAACGGTCCGGGGGCTTCCAACAAGGTATAACTGAACGTATGGTTCTTGTCATCATGGGCCTCGCATTGCTCTATGAAGTTACCGGCATCCCCGCCTTCTATATGCCGTATCATTCCGGCATCTTTTCCTTCTGTCTGGGTTACATTGGCGCCGGGTGCCCATGCACTAAGATCTCCGAAATCTCTGATTAAATTCCAAGCCTTCTCAATCGAAGCATCCAATGTATCCGTTACTTTTGCCTCTGCCATGACGTGCCTCCTTCCGTGTAATCTGCGCTGGAAAAAACACCGATGTTAGATCCATCGTCTGACATCCTCTACCATATGCCTGCAAATGGACCAAGGTAAAACGGCCGGCCAGACAGCTGCTGCCTCATGCGAGATAGAAGTACTGCCGCAAGAACCGGTCAGATGCGAATGGCCTTTCCTGCCCGTATCCCGTCATCAACAGTGCCGTCCTTCTTCACAGGTCTGCCATTGATAAACACATATTCGATTCCGGTGGGATCATTGCTCGTGTCCTTTATCGTGTTGTTATCCTTCACCCGGGTCCAGTCGAATATCGTGATATCGGCGGCAAGACCTTTCCGTAAATAGCCCCGGTCTTTCAGATTCAGTCGATCCGCGGACGCGCCGGTCATTTTTCGAACCGCCTCCTCCAGCACGATCAAATCCCTTTCTCTGGCATATTGGAGAAGGAGGGGAAAAGCACCAAAGGAAGCTGGATTCTGCAGCCCTCTTGTGGACACGAGAGAATCGGTCATGAAAAGACATTCCGGATGCCGAATCAAAGCATCAATGATCTCCATGTTGCTGTAATTGTGGTTGAGGATGCTCGCCGTGCCACCGGTCTTTTCAGATAGATCGACAACGAGCCTTGTCGGAGCAATTCCCAGCTCTCGAGCGGCCTCATCGAGAAAGACGCCGCTGAAATGACTGTAGTCCGGATGGTTGATATGCATCAGCTGAATATCACCAAAACCAAATCCCATGCGTTCTCCCATCAGACTGAGGGTCTGCTCAACTCTCTCAACCGATGCGCTATCATGATAGTTGCCCGGAAGCCCGGCCAGGAACCATGCCGGAAGAAACACATTGATGAACGTAAATCCACAGTGGTAGGGGTAGGTATCGATCATAATGTCGACCCCATCTGCGATGCCTTCGTCAAGAACATCCAGGCACTGCCGGTACGTGGGGTGAGAGGTGGTACCGGCAAACATCAGGTGAGAATACTGCAGCCGCACGCCCGTTTCCCTTGCCAGATCGATATTGTCCTTCAGGGACACGACGTTCTGCGGCAGCTCATCCTTCTCGGCTGAAGCGGGTATACCGGAATATGCCCGTCCGTGGACGGTAACGATCTTTTCCCGCTTCGCCGCAAGCGCTGCGATCTCTCTGATTTCGTCTTTTCTTGCATATATCCCCGGTTCATAGCCCAGTCCGAAAGAGACCCCCGCAGCGCCCTGGTCCATGGCCTCTTCAATAAGGCGGTGCAACACTTTCTTTTCTTCCGGTTCCAGGGGACTTGAATCCATGCCCCGTATAGACATCTGAGAGGTCCCATGGCCCACCAGGGTCACGACATTATGGCTCAGACCTACCTTTGTTACATACGCGACATATTCCTCCATCGTATGAACGGCCGTCTCATCGCCTGGTTTGTCCGGGTCCGGCTGCAACCCGAGTGAGCTGTAGCCACAGTTACCGGTCACCAGGGTTGTGATCCCTTGAGCCGTGAACGGTGATTTCAGATTCTCGTATCCGTCCAGCATCATGATAGAATCCATGTGGGAATGGATATCAATGAAACCCGGGGCGATGACCCACCCGGTGCAATCGATGGTATCGCAATCGATGTCGATGGATGAAGCGGATATCGCTTCAATCTTCTCCCCCTTAACGAGAAGATCCCCCGATTCCCCCCTCTTCCCGGAGCCGTCCACGATAAGACCATTCTTCAGCAACAGCTGCCGCTCAGGATCACCGATCGATGGATTAGCCATATGCTTTGTTTCCTTTCATCCAGAATCGTTGGGGGATTATCGTCAGCCATTGACGTTGATTGTTTGCCAGATCCGAGAAGAGATCACACATTCTCAGTCGAATCCCGCCCAGGTAACAACAGTTTCAAGTGACTCCCTGTCGGTTACCAGCGTGTTGGCCGGATGGTCTTCATCCGGATAACCGATGGCGATGCAGATATACATCTTCTTGGATTCAGACA
>JAZFSW010000334.1:0-2498 GCA_036446375.1 Desulfobacterales bacterium
TGCCATGAAGAGCCGTGGCAGCAGCATATCAGAATCAACACTTTGAATTCATAGAAGAAATCGAAACCATTGATTATGTGCATGGACTGATGCGGGGATTCGATTCCCACACACAGTCCTTCTTTCCCGGTTTTCATGTTCAGTGATCCAGCAGGTGTATCCATAACTAACTGTTATTACATGCTGATACTTATAGCAAAGCTGCTAACAAGGTGTTTGATTGTATCGTACCCATTGTTGACATATGTCAATATGTTGAATATAATCAGGGCGCAAGAAGTGTTAACACCGTTGTCATCGGCGTGAATGAGGTTTACGGCTCTCATGGCAACAGCCCTTCCGGAAGATGACATCACAGGCAAATGGATAATGGTAGCAATTGAGGCGGCGGGCATTTCCGATGTGGGTAGAAGAAGGAAGAAGAATGAAGATTCCTTCCTCGTTGATCATCGGCAGAAACTTTATATTGTTGCCGATGGCATGGGGGGACACAAGGCCGGTGATGTAGCCAGTCAATTGACAGTGGATATCATCAAGCGCCATATGGATGAAAACTCGGACGGCATGGGACATGGGGCAACGGACTTGTCAAGAGCACCCTCGGCCGAAAGCAATCCGGTAGTCACCGGAATTCAGTTGGCGAATCAAGGCATATACCAATCTTCTCAGAAAGATAAGAGATACAGCGGGATGGGGTCTACGGTATCGGTAGTTCATTTTTCCGGGGATTTCCTTACGGCCGCAAATGTTGGCGATAGCCCGATTTATCTGATCCACAAAGGCGCCATAGCAACCGCATATGAGCCCCATACGGTGATGGACGAACGTCAAGTCATTGATCCTGATGGTACAGAAGACATTGAAGAGAAATATCGGCATATGCTCACCCGGGCCGTAGGTACCCGCAAAGCGGTGGTACCGGCTGTCCGTGTGATGAAGTGTTCCAGGGGAGATCGTCTCGTTATCTGTTCCGATGGGCTCAGCAATAAGGTGTCTCAAGAAGAAATAGGGGATATCGCAGGCAAATATCAGCCCGATAATGCGTGCCAATTTCTCGTCGATCTGGCCAATGAACGTGGTGGCAGTGACAATATTACTGTAATTGCATTGAAGGTAGCATCCGTCAACTCCGGGTGAACTGAATAGCGAGCGCATTCCCCCTCCCGCCTGGCGGGATGGGGAGTTTCAAAGCATGTTGTCCGGCGGATCAACCGAGTTCTTAAGAAGTGGATATGAAAGGATATTGCTATGCCGACGTTAACACTTAAGCGTATGGAAGAAGTGCTTGGGGTATACGAGTTTGAAAGAGGGCAAGTACTAACCATCGGTCGGCATAAGGACAATGATATTGTTATCGAGAACCCGGGAGCATCCGGACATCATGCGAAAATCGATAGTGTGAAGGCCCTTTTTATGCTCACCGATCTCGATAGCACAAACGGTTCTCTCGTGAACAGGAAAGCTGTCACAACACACCGATTGAAAGAAGGAGATGTGATCACCATCGCAAAACACACCCTTGTATTCACCAATGACGAAGAGTCGTTCGATGCAGATGAAACAGAGTCGCTGATGGATAAGACGATGATCCTGGATACCGAGCAACATCGGGCCATGCTGGCAGGGATCAGCACGGAAACACAATCGGCTGAGGGTCAGGAAGAAAGGGTGGCGATCCTGACCTTCTATGCCGGCACTTCCCGGGAGTTTCCGATTACCAAGAAACTAACAAAGATAGGAAGAGGTTCCGATGCGGATATTGTTGTCAGGGGCTTTAAGGTCGGCAAGACCGCAGCAACCATCAGCATCCGGCCAAATGGCTATTTCTTGAGTTATGTTAGTGGAATATCAAAACCGAAAGTGAATGGGGCCATCGTGAAGCAGTCCGTAATGCTGAATGAATATGATGTTATCCAGCTCGGCTCAACAAAAGCCAAGTTTCATTTCAAGGACGAAGAGCCCACTGAGAAAGGTCCTCCGGTTACCGCTTGATGGACCCGTAGGAATTCGCTATGGCCATGGATGAAGACAATACTTCCGACATTGACGACAGCAGCGATCTATTTGAACTGGATAAGATAGAAGTACCCGAGAAAATCACCGATGACACGGATGGTGGCGCTATTGAACCGACGCAAGCTGCTGAAGCTGTCGAAGCTGTTGAAACGGCGCATGTGGCACCCATCGCCCCCCCGGTGAATGATCCGGAAATCGCATCACGAAAGAAGCCCCGGGAAAAGGCGATGCTCATGACCATACTGGCAATTTCAGCCATCGTTGTGATTGCCGTTTCCTATTTCATAGGGGAGTCAAGAAAGGCCAGAGACGCATCGCAACCCCAGGGAAACACCCACCAGACGATTGGCCCGATCGTTGCGAATCTGGACCAGGAAAGACGCATCAGGATATCGCTGAGCATAAAATACGATACTGAGATGGCGCATGCTTCGGCTCTGCAAGCGAGAACTGAAAACAATATCCTGATGTTATTGACATCG
>JAZFSW010000335.1:0-17414 GCA_036446375.1 Desulfobacterales bacterium
AAAAGCCAGCATCAATCCTCCTATATTTGTTGCAAATACGGGGACATACCGGGTTGTCAAAATATGCCATGTTTCCATGGATTCTTTTGTAGCACTATATCTGAGGATAAAATAATCGAAAAAATCAAGAAAGAGCGTTACGGCGACAAAGAAGGCGAGCAACCGGCCCATATGATCCAGGGTCTCACGGGTGAGGATTTCTCTTTTCTCTATTTTTGACGTAACGATGGCCAATAGGATCACCATGGCAAATCCACTGGCAATGGCCGATATCACAAAATGCACGGGCAACATGGGCGTATTCCACATTTCCCGGGCTTTGACCACACCAAATATGGATCCGGTAAAGGCATGGACAACCCACAGCGCATAAGGAACAGCGAGTATTCCCAGCAATTTGGCTATCCTTTCGTCCCGTTCGTCCGCCTGTCCCCGTGTTATTTTCACAGTGAAATACAGTTCGGCAGACAAGATCGCCATGAACCCGTAATAACTGGTGGAGGAGACAAGAAAAAGCGATGTGAGGTTGTGAAGTATCAGGGGGACCTTCAACCCTCTGAAAGGAACACCGAGATCCACCAGCACAAAGAGCGTAGCCCCGAATATACAGAGCAGCCCCAACAGGATCGCCCGGATCCCCATGGGCGCATAGTCTTCACGGCCAAAAGCGTGTATCAGCAACCCGACAATGGTTGCACCGGCGCTGACCCCGATAAAGTATGCCAGACCGGATATGTATATACCCCATGGTACCACATCGCTTGAGCCGGTCAGTCCGGCGCCATGAGACAAGAACCGCAGCCAGTTGAATCCTCCCCAGCCGATAATGGCCAGCAACACGGCAATAAAGATGTAGAAAGATCGACCGACACCCCTCATTACGCTACCCCTCTGCTCATTACGCTACCCCTCTGCTCATCACTCCACCCCTCTGCTCATTACTCCACCCCTATGCTCATTGCTCTGCCCCCCTGCTCATTGCTCTACACCTCTGCTCATTGTCTTACACCTCCGATCATTGTCTTACACCTCTGATATTCTTCGGCGGCGGCAGGGGACGATACCACCGCATCCTTTTCTCTTTAGCCTGTGTCAGATACCATATCCGGGGCCCGGTATTGAGTCCTTCCTTGAGCCGGAAGTTTCTCTCGGATCCGATCAGTTTTGACACTTCGCTGTCAGGATCGTTGAAATTGCCAAAGGTCCTCGCCTTGTTGGGGCAGGCTTCCACGCACCGGGTGAACTTACCCCGTCTCGTGCGGTGAACGCAGAAGGTGCATTTTTCTACCACCCCGTGTCTGCGCAACGGCACCAGCGGATTGATATGATCCGGATCGTAATCCGGCTCCCACCAGTTGAACCGCCGGGCATTGTACGGGCACGCCGTCATACAATACCGGCACCCGATGCATTTATCGTAATCGATCACCACAAGACCATCCGGATCTTTGTACGATGCGCCGGTGGGGCACACTTCAACACAGGGCGCCTTGTCACAGTGGTTACATTGTACCGGCATGTACCATTTGTCTTTGCGAAGCTTTGTGTAGAACATCGTGGTGCCCTGGCCCAAGGTTTCCGGAGAAGGGAAGTGGCCGGTGACACCGGTGGCGGATTCGGTTTCAAACACCATAATGTAGGGAGGCGAAATCGTGTCCGGAATGTTGTTTTCCAGCTTGCAGGCATTCATGCACCGGCGGCAACCGATGCATTTCCCCAGATCGATGACCATCCCAAATCCTGCACCGGCGATGGGTTCCGGCACATAGTCAACGGTATCATCCTTGTCTCCAGGGCCGAAGACCTGGTCGATCGCATCGCGGAGCACCTTCAGGGGTTCCGGCATCAGTGCACCGGTTCCGGCACCGGCGGCGAGTCTGACAAAATCTCTTCTGTTGAGCTTTCCCATCCGGATTAGCCCTCTTCAGATTCGGGAGTAAGCATCTTTTGAAATGGTCTCAGCAGATCGATCGGTATCGGTATCGGTGCGATGACGGTGGCGTTGCTTTCCGTGGTGATTTCCACCAAGGTCTGAAGGTATCTGAGCTGCAGCGCGATAGGTTCCTTGCCTATCTTGGCTGCAGCCGATGCGAGTCTGTCGGCGGCTTGATCTTCACCTTCCGCATGGATGATTTTTGCCCGTCTTTCTCTCTCGGCTTCGGCCTGCCGGGCAATGGCCCGCTGCATGTTTTCCGGCAAATCAAGGTTCTTGATCTCGACATGGGTGACCTTTACGCCCCAGGGCTCTGTCTGCTCATCGATGATATTTCGGAGGGTCGTGTTCAATTCATCCCTCTTGGAAAGAAGCTCGTCCAGTTGGCTCTGCCCCAATACACTTCTCAGGGTGGTTTGAGACATCTGTGAGGTCGCGTATTGGTAATCTTCAATTTCCGTTATGGACAGATCAGGGTCAAACACCTTGAAATACACCACAGCACTGACCTGGACAGACACATTATCTTCCGTAACCACATCCTGGGGAGGCACTTCGATGGCGACCGTCCGCAGGCTTACGCGAATCAGCCTATCAATGATCGGTATGATGATAACCAGACCTGGACCGCTCAACGGCTTCAGCCGGCCAAGCCTGAAGACGACCCCCCGTTCGTATTCGCGCAATACAAAAATGGAAATGGTGAAGAAATAGATCCCCAAGACAAACACCAGTGACAAAATGCCCAATGAAATTGTTTGTGACATCTGATACCCTCCTTTATGCTAACTATGACTAGTAACGCTCAATGACGATTAACGTTTCTCATACATGATTGTTAAAACGGGTTCACGGTCCGGAATGTCCCGATCCATGATTCGATCCCAAATCTTCATCCTCCGATCCCCAGCGGCCATAGCCGGGCCGACGCGGGGGATCTTCCGCCATAATCTGTCTAAACTTGGGGTTGTGTGGGTCATGGCAATGGACACAGAGCATATAAAGTTTTTCCCCATTCCACTGACCGACCCGCCGACCATGGATGCCCAGTTTCCAGTCTTCGTAAATCACACCATGGCACTGACCGCAAAGCAGATGGGATTCTTCAAAAGCGACAATATCGTTATTTACCATCTTCAGATAGTTCCGCTCATCCTTGTTGTGACAGTTTAAACACCATTGATGCCGGCCATGGTTCAGGTCAATGTCCCCATGATTGCGCACGAGCGTTCGTGGTGTGGGATCCGGCGCTCTGAGATATTTGCCGAGAAACGATTTCTCCCTGTCCGCCGGATCCTTCGAATCCTGCACTTCTTTTCGATGGCAGGCCTGGCAGGGAAACAGACCCCGGAAGATCAGGGGGGGGGGTACCGGATACACCCCCTCCGGTGTTTGCTCTTTCGGCTCGTTTGGCTCAGCAGCGCTATCAATGGAAACACCGAAGATGATGAGCAAGACAAGGAAAGCCCCTGTGTTCTTTTTCCAGGTTTTGATGTTCACCCCTTTATTCCTTTCTTTGCACCTATCCACGACGCTTTGCTTCAATCACGCAGGGCGTGATCCACATGTTACGCTATCCGGTTAGTTCCCGATTTTCGCCAGCCCGTGCTTAAACGCTCTAGTGCGCCTTGTGAAAGAACGTGTTGTCGGGAAACAGGGGTATCATCGCCCCGGCACTATGTGAGCTGTGGCACGACTGGCAGATGACCTCATTATCCGGGCCGAATTGGGCCCCGCTCTTAACCGCTTCGGCCCGGGGGAAAATCTGTTTCATCAGCTCCGGGTGTTTTGAATACCCCTTCCACGCGGTCTTGTTACCGTGGCAGGCGATACACATCTGCGATCTTTCGTTGTCCATCCGCATAAACGGCGTGCTCCCCATCTCTCCGGTTCCCCGGATATCGTGAAGGGTATGACAGGTACCACAATAAATCTCGTTCTTGCTGTTCATCCGGAACTGTTTCGGTAGATCAAGCCAGGCCGGTGGTTTCTTGAAGGCGTGGTGGGGATTGCCTTTCACGATATTGGTTCTGCTGTCATAGATGTATCCGTCATGACAGGTAATACACATTTCCTTTGATGAGGCCAGCCCCATCGCACCGGCAATAACGATAGAAGAGTCCTTTTCGTCAAGCAAGGTCTCTTGATCGGTATTAAAGGCATCAAACCATCGGACATGGCATAAAAGACATTCTTTGTGTGTTCGCTTGGTTATCGCCTCTGCAGAAGCAGCAACGCATAGGAATACGCCGAGGAGGACAATAGAGATCGATTTCACCATGCACCTTCTTTATCATGGAACTCAAAAACGCTGACTCTGTTTAGGGTCGATTGTACGACATATAGCGCACCTTGGGCATCAATGGCCATGCCGAGAGGCGTGGTTAATCGCAGGAAGGTGTCTTGCCTCTCAGATAAAACACCATGGAGTTTCCCTGTGTTCTCAAAAACCTGTATAATTCCGGTATAGCTATCCGACACATAGATGCGAAATTGACTATCAATCGCGATTCCCTTGGGACGAAACAATTGTCCGGGCAACACCCCTGGCTCACCGATCTGTCTGGGATGCTTGCCCTGCGGATTGAATACCTGCACGCGTCCATTTAAAATATCAATCACATAAATGTCCCCGTTCGCATCGGCAGTCATCATGCCCGGATACCAGAGGTCTCCGAGCTTTTCTCCGAAATCACCCCAGGCAAATTGAAACGCCCCTTTTCGATCAAAACAGAGAATCTGGTGATTCTTCGCATCACTGACGTAAATCCGGCCTGAACCCTCTAACACCATTACATCAACCGGCCGGGCTTTCCATCGGTCAAGGTTGATCTGGCGCAAGTATTGCCCTCTTTCGCCAAATACCTGTATCCGCTGATTCCCGGTATCTGCCACATAAACATGTCCACGTGGGCCGACATCCATGCCGACAGGATTTCGAAATTCCCCATTCCCGTTTCCCGCCCGGCCGATGGCACGCACGAATTTCCCCCGGGTGTTAAACACCGTGACCCGGTTGTTGGCGCCATCCAGGATGAACACACTCCCCTTCGGGCCAACGGCCACTTCTGTGGGCTGATTGAAATTCTTGCGTATATCCCTGACATGCGCGGTCCGGATATGCATTGTCGTATCAGCGGCACCAACCGGACGCGGAGGACAAAGCATCCAGCCAATACATAGAAGCCACGTCAAGACCAGAACCGGCTGTAACAGGAATACCCCTTTGGATGATTTATGTTTCACAGATGTCTTTCTTTCCGGCAATGTACCGTCTCTTCTTAATGCTCAGCTGGTCCCGCCGTTTTGGGAAGCGTCCTACCGACGAGATCAATTTGTGAGTGCAGCCTGTTTATGACCCAATATAGACGCTGCAAGTTGCCCTCATCCATCGTGAATAGATCCTTCTGTAGAACAGCGCTAACCCTTTCCCTTTCCCGACGATTGCGCATCCCGAAAATCAGCCCACTCACCACGGCATCAACCGTATGATCATCTTTGACAGCCAGGGCCGAAATAAAAACCCTGGGTCGTCTCAGAAGCATTTCGACAAACATATGGGATAAGTTTTCTGCAGGAAACCCATGGGTCTTCAATAGATAGGTGATTAGCCAATCAAAAATAGCAGGATCTCCCCTGCTGGCGAACAAGTCAGCCAGATAGGACAGTCCGTTTCTCTCATCAATGATCGACCGGAAGCTTTCTTTACTGTATACGCTCTCCAAATCAGCCCGGTATTCAGGCAATACGCTGAGCAGATACACGGTATTGGATTGATAGCGAATATTTCTTTTTGCCGCCATATAGGCCAGTAACGCCTTTTCCCTTCTTTCCCAACCATCCTGGGTGTTCAACGCATCAATCCGTCTGTTGACAACGGGCAGATCATGTTCATCCAGCAACCGCAAGGCATCCAGAATCGTCTCTGTTTTGACAAAATAACCGACACCTTCCCGGTCGTGAATGTCCTTTCGATCTTTCAGTATCTTCGCCAGAAAATCGAGCCGATTGAAGCTGTCAAATCGTATGACTGTCTTCTCAAGTAACTCGACATCTTGCCGCGTTAAGGGATAGCCGATGGCAAGCAGATTACGCACCAGGCCTCTTTCAGAAAAATCCAGTCGCCTCATCACACAGTTCGCCCCCGCCTGTCCCAGGGGGCTATCGCTCCAGGGGCTACCCATTCCCCGCGTTTCTACGCTATGACAAAGCAGGCAGGCGGCCCCCGGCGTGGCGTCAAGACGCTTCTCACCGCTGTCAGATGCCGCCGATTGGCCGGCAAGAAGGAGAAAAACACCGGACAGTATGAGACATCTCCTAATAAAGGTTCTCGCGAGCAGCATTTCGGCTCCCATCCTTATTGGTAATTCCTTGGCATGAGACCCTTTCACGTGGATGCCCACCCGTCTTTAATCCCTGTCTTAATCCCGCTTTTCTGGGGTTCATCCCCATGGGCAGCTGTGGGTGGAACCCCCAGGGCTCTCATTTCTCCGGTTTCGATGGGTATGGCAATTTTCAGGGCAAGCGTGTAGAAAAGAAAACCTGCGCACCATATACCAATGCAGATAAGAACTTCAGGTGTCTGGGGGGTGTATTCGAATATCTCCCCCAGAGGGGTGGGGATAAAACCCGGAATGACAAACCCCATACCTTTTTCGATCCAGACCCCGATAACGATAAGAACGCATCCAAGGTTCAACGTCACGTAATTTCTTTTGGTCGTGGGAAAGAGGAACAGGAGAAAACCGATGAAATTGAACGCGACCGCGGTCCAGATCCATTTTACCAGTGCCACATGTCCGTGGAGTCCTGTGAAAAGATAGATCAGGGGGGCAACATGCCAGCTATCCGTATAGAGTTCCTTGAAAACTTCAGCCCCGAGAAAAAGGATGTTGATCCCCATGGCAATACATACCATTTCGGCGATCTTGAACAGGGCCTCATCCTTGACCTGGAACCGCGTAAACTTTCGAATCAATTGAAAACAGATGATACTGAGGGCCGGTCCGGAGCAGAAAGCCGAGGCAAGGAAGCGGGGCACGAGGATCGCGGTATTCCAGAAGGGCCGTGCACTAATGCCATTGTATAGATAAGCGGTTACCGTATGAATGCCGAGAGCCCAGGGTATGGAAAGCAGCACCAACGGCATATAGAGCCATTTGACTTCTTTCTTTCCCAGATAGATCGTGGTGAGGAGATAGGTCGAGATAGCTACATTGATGAAAAGATAGCCGTTTAGGATTAGGATGTCCCATCCGAGCAGCGAATCGGGGAAATTGGGGGTGCCGATAATCGGTAACAGATGCCACATCCGTTGGGGATGCCCCAGATCTACCGTGACGAAAAGCATGCACATCAAAAGCGCACTGATTGCCAGGATCTCTCCCAGAATCGTGATTTCTTTTATGGGGCCAAAATCATATATGTAGGCGGGAATGATCAGCAGCACAGCGGCAGCAGCCACCCCTACAAGAAAGGTGAAGTTGCCGATGTATAACCCCCAGGACACCTGGTCGGTCATACCGGTCACCGCCAGTCCCGAGGTGTACTGGACCCCGTAAGCCCATATCCCGAGGCCAATAAATACGAGAAGAAAAGAGACCCAGGCATAGTAGATCCGCGGCCCCTTCAGCAGCCGCTGTGTCACTTGCCCGAGAAAATGGAGGACTATCTGCATGGATTTTGCCCCTTCTATGCTTTCAATCCTGATTCATATCGAAAAGAAATAATAAAACCTCGGCTGGGTGTTCAGTTCCTCTTTAAGCCTGAAGACCCTTTGATTTTCAATGACCTTGCTGATCTCACTTTCCGGATCAAGAATATTGCCGAATTTCCGCGCACCCACCGGACAGACCTCCACACAGGCCGGATACCGTCCCTTTCGCGTCCGTTGTACGCAGAACGTGCATTTTTCCACCACACCTCTCATGCGGGGTCGATTCCCCAGATAATGAAGGTTGGGGTTCATCTCATCTATGGGAATCTCCGGCTCGGCGTAGTTAAACCGCCTCGCCCAATAGGGGCAAGCAGCCATACAGTATCGACAACCGATGCACCAGTCGTAATCAACAACAACGATGCCATCATCATCCTGCCATGTGGCCCTGGTCGGGCACACCTTCACGCATGGGGGGTTTTCGCACTGCTGACACTGGACGGGTATCGTATAATACCCCTCCCTCGGCATCAGGCCGGCGTCATAGTAGTGATCGGACTCCTCAAGGTTCATCGTCCCTTTTTTCAAAAGCAGGACCCGTATCCATTGGATCTGGGGGCGGCGGCTCTGATTGTTTTCCTCAACGCAGGCATAGACGCAACGCCGACAACCGATACACCGGGACAGATCCAGACCATAGGCAAAGAGCACATCCGGAATGGGTTGCTCGGTTCCCAGGACGAAATCTCTGCCATACTTCTTCTTGTATTGTCGCAGCAGGCGTTGCCGAACCGCCTTGATCTCATCCGGACTCATCTCGGCGAAATGACTCTGCACAAGCGCCTTCAAATCGTCACCCGAAGGTATCTGACAACCACCCAGCGCAAGGGATGTAGAGGCAACGCCTGCAGCCTTGAGAAACGTCCGCCGGTTCATGGCACCTTTAATATCTGTTCCCATGTCTGGTCCTTATCTATAGTCGCCGATATCGTGTATATCGCTGTGATATCAATCCCTTGGCTTCCTGCGAAAAACGGGTCCTCCGGTCAGTAGAAACATCAGAAGACCATAGCCGCTTCAAAACAATCCGACTCTTTAGCACAAAAAGACAGAAATGTCAGTATAAAATTGCGCGATAAATCATCCTTGTTGGAACCCGCCGTTTTTAGGGCTAAACCGATTCCAATGTCAATAGAAAAGATGCTAGACTGCCTTTTCGGTTGACAACGTATGTCACTTTGTGACACGCATCGCCATACAGCAAGCCCTGTGAGATAGTGAATTGTCAAAACGGCGCCTACCGTATAGGGAAAGGATGCATCGTGGAAAAAGATGAATTCACGCGTATCAGAAAGGAATTTAATAAGACCCAGAAACAGCTGTCTCAACTCCTCGGTGTTTCGTTAAAGGCAATTCACAGCTACGAACAGGGGTGGCGCACCATTCCCGGCTATGTGGAACGCCAGCTTTTCTTCCTGATCTCCATAAGCCGAGATCGGGAAAAAGGGAAAAAGCCCTGCTGGGAAATCCGAAAATGCCCACCTGAGCAAAAGCAGGCGTGTCCGGCATGGGAATTTCAGATCGGCCACCTCTGCTGGTTTATCAACGGTACCATATGCTACGGCACGGTTCAGGCCAACTGGAGTGAAAAAATGAAGCTGTGCCGCTCCTGCGACGTGTTTCAAGATCTCCTATGACCAGAAGCACAATCCAGTGCTCCCCGTCCAACAAGATTCCCACCCAATCAACCCTATCGATACCTGTGGTTATTTAAGGATTTACATTGCCCGCCTGGAATTATATAAATGGGCGGCACGTCTGGACAAGCGGCGTCCAGTATGATCGTGGAAGAAACGACGCAGGTACTTGGGGTTTGCGCCTAATCGGCTTGAACTGAGACAGGTGTCGGGTTTCAGGTGTCAGTAAAGAACTGACCCAGCCGAAGGCTGGCCTGACACCTGAACACTGAAACCTGACACCTTCAGTTCGGTGTAGTTTCAGATCAAGGAGATATTCTCCTCTAACAAATAATGGCTGAGCGAAGAAATGAAACCTAGCAGAAAACCAATAAAAGTGGTGGGGCTTCTCTCCGGCGGTCTTGACAGCACCTTGGCCGCAAAACTCATGATCGAGGAAGGGTTCGATGTGTATGCGATCAACTTTACATCGCCCTTCTGCACCTGCACCCCCAAAAGTGCGGGCTGTGCCGCGGTGGTCACCGCGGTAAAGCAGCTTGGGGATATCCCCCTGAAACAGGTCGCTTTGAAGGATCAGTATCTTGACATCGTGCAGCATCCGGCACACGGACATGGATCGGGAATGAATCCCTGTATCGACTGCCGGATTCTGAAAATCAAGAAGGCCGGGGAATACATGAAACAGATCGGCGCCTCCTTTATCTTTACCGGCGAGGTCCTCGGACAACGTCCCATGTCACAACAGCGAAAGTCCATGAACCTTATCGATAACGCTTCCGGTTTACGGGGCTATATCTTACGTCCCCTCTCGGCAAGCCATTTTGAACCGACGATTGCCGAGAAGGAAGGATGGGTCGACCGCAGCAGGCTGCTTGATATTTCCGGGCGATCAAGGAAAATACAGATCTCTCTTGCAGATGAGAAAGGCATCACCGATTATCCCTGTCCTGCGGGGGGGTGTTTGCTCACCGACAAGCATTTTTCGGATCGAATCCGCGATTATTTCCTGCATACCGATACACCATCCATAGGGGATATTGCTCTCCTGAAAGTCGGGAGACACTTTCGCCTCGACGACGGCAGCAAGGTCATCGTTGCCCGTGATGAGCCGGAATGCAGGGCCATGCAGAACCTGTATCAACAAGATGACCACCTTCTGGTTCCCGTTGATTTTCCGGGACCCACCGTGATTCTGCAAGGCACCGATTTTCAGGCCGCCCTTGAAAAACTCATCGCCTATACAAAAGGATCGATTCGGGAAACCGATCGGATCGAGCATACTTTCCACGGGAAAAAAGAGATTGTTGCTCCTCCGGCGGAATAGCCGCCCTCAATTGAGCGGGCATCCAAACGATGAGGCCATCAACGATGATGGCGTCGTAAAAAGTGTAACCGATGGCTAAGTAGAAATCTTCATATACAAGGCATAGTGGTTGGCTAGGCGCTCTGGTTGTATCATACATGCCGTATGTCGAACGTCTGGCCAAACGCTATAACGCCGTAGATGGCGACTTTCTACGACGCCATCAACGATAGAGGTACAATGCCGAAACAAAACACCAGGATCACGGTAGGATTAAGCGGGGGCGTCGATTCATCGGTTGCTGCCGCATTGCTCAAGGATCAGGACTATGATGTTACCGGCATCACCATGGAGATATTCGATGGGTCTGTGGAGATTCAGGAAACCGGAAAGCACGCCTGTTACGGCCCGGGCGAACAGGAGGATATCGAGACGGCGGCATCAATCTGCAAAAAGCTCGATATCCCTTTTCACGTTATTGATCTGAAGAAAGAGTATCGCCTTCATGTCATCGATTATTTTAAGCAGGCATATCTTGCCGGAACAACACCCAACCCCTGTGTCGTCTGCAACCAGAAGCTGAAATTCGGCTTCCTACTGGAAAAGGCAAGAGACATCGGCATCCAATTCGATGCATTTGCCACCGGCCACTACGCACAGATCGTGGAATACAATGGTCGGCATGTGCTGAAGAAAGCCGCCGATCCATTCAAAGACCAGACCTATTTTCTCTATATGCTTACATCCGATCAGCTTTCACACACCCGCTTTCCCCTCGGCGCGTATACAAAGCAGGAAACACGGAAAATCGCCCGCCGCCTCGGGCTTGAAACAGCCAATCGTATCGAAAGTCAGGATTTTATCGCCGGCGGCGATTACACCGCCCTTTTTGATGGCATGGAATTTTCTGAAGGTGACATTGTGGATGAATCGGGCAGTGTTCTCGGCAAACACCGCGGGATCGTTCACTATACCCTCGGGCAGCGACACGGTCTCGGAATTGCCGCAGATCGACCCCTATACGTGCTCAAGATCGATCCCGAAAACAATCGCATTGTTGCCGGGGGTAAAGAACAGCTCTTTTCAGCAGGCCTCATTGCTTCAGATCTGAATCTCACCGGCCTTGAAGAACTCGATCGTTCCTACGACATTAAGGCCAAAATCCGCCTGAACCACAACGAGGTAGACGCCGTGGTATCTCCCCATGAAAGGGGAAAGGCCCATATCCGATTCCGCGAACCCCAGATGGCGATAACCCCGGGACAGTCCGTAGTGATGTATTCAAATGATATTGTTTTGGGCGGCGGGATTATCGAAAAAGTAATACCCCTGGCAGACAAGTGAAGAACGGATCTGTGCAACTCAGCTATGCACGGATGTATATCCCTGGCGAATCGCATACTTCACCAGATCGGCGATCGTCCTGAGCTTTAGCTTGGTCATGAGGTTGGCCCGGTGATGCTGCACGGTTCGCTCACTGATATGGAGGAGCTCGGCCACCGACCTATTAGACTTTCCCTCCGCAAGAAGCTTCAAGGCCTCTCTTTCACGGGTCGTCAATGGTTCACTGGCGAGCCAGCCGGACCGATTACTGATTCCGATGAGTTCCCCAGCCAATTCCTTGGAGAGAAGGGGAGAGAGGTACTTTTCCCCCCGGCGAATGGTCTCGATAGCCGTGAACAGTTCTGTGTCTGTATCTTCCTTTAGGAGGTAGCCTTCAGCGCCGGCCGAGAATACATGATATACATATTCCTTCTTCTTATGCATCGACAAGATCAATACCTTAATGTCGGGCCAAATCATTTTTGCCTCACGGGCAGCTTCAATCCCCCTCATATTCGGCATGGATATGTCTAGAATAATCATATCTGGCGTAATCCGCTCCAATAGATCAAGGAGTTCAAGTCCGTCGTTCGCCTCTCCGACAACCGCCATATCCGGGGAAGTTTCAATAATCTTCCTAATCCCCTGGCGAAGCATAATGTGATCATCCGCTAGAACGATTTGATAGGCCGTCTCCATCGATACCCTTTTGAGCTTGCAGCCCACCGGTATTGAATGGACTGCAAGCTGTTGTGTCTTGAATTTACGATCTATAATTCGCTGCAGAGAGGCATACAGCCTTTCTAGTTGTCCGCCGCGCCCTCGGTAATCCACGTCAGGATCGTCTGGTAGTCCACATCGGTTGTGTCCGTGAAGCGGTTTCCGCCACCGTGGGAGACTCCCCCGGCGATTTCCGCCAGCGGCTTGGTAAGGATAAGGCTATCTGCTGGTGTGGGTGTATCCACGCGCGTGTCGGTCACCACGGTATAGGTGCTGGGCGCGTCGCCACTGAGGTCCATACTTTCGTGCCCGGAGTCGTGACAGATGGTGCAACTCCTGTCGCTGAAAATGGGGTAGACATCAGAGACAAAAGAGACCGCCACCCCCGCTGCTGCCGGTTCCAGCCACTCGTAGGCCTCGTGGGACAGATCGTGCTGGGAGCTGTGAATGGCACCTCCTGCTGCCTGGGCTGCAGCCAGGTCCTCGGCAGCCAAAGCATCAATGAGCGTCTGGGCATCCGTCTCGAAAGCCGCTGCTTCCACCGCGAGTTCAATCGGCCAGGCGACCGCCTTGGATGCTGTGAGCGCCTTTTCCACATTGCCCTGGGTCCGGGTGCTCACATCGGCAAAGACCGCGGCCGCATTGAGGGCCGTCGATATGTCGTGGAAGCCCGTGCTATCGATGATGTCCAAAGCCGCCATTACGGCGCCCGTACCGGAAAACTCCCCCTCCTGCGTCTCCAGCCACTCATAGGCGTCGTGAGACAGGTCGTGCTGGGAGCTGTGAATGGCATCTCCTACTGCCTGGGATGCGGCCAGGTCCTCAGCAACCAAAGCATCTATGAGCGTCTGGGCATCGGTCTCGAAAGCAAGCGCTACCGCCGCCAGTTCAGCCGGCCAGTGAACGACCTTGGACACTGTGAGTGCCTTTTCTACACTGCCCTGGGTGCGCGTGCTCACGTCGGCAAAGACTGCAGCTGCATTGAGGGCCGTCGATATGCCGTGAAAGCCTGTGCTATCAATGATGTCCAAAGCTGCCATCACTTCCGGTCCGGAAGCTATTCCCTCCCGCGCCTCCATCCATTCGTAGGCATCGTGGGACAGGTCGTGCTGGGAACTGTGAATGGCATCTCCTGCGGCCTGGGCCGCGGCCAGATCCTCAGCCACCAGAGCATCAATGAGCGTCTGGGTATCGGTCTCAAACACCAGTGCTTTCGCCTCAAGTTCAGCAGGCCACTCGGACGCCTCGGATGCTATAAGCGCCTTTTCCACACTGCCCTGGGTACGCGTGCTTACGTCGGCAAAGACCGCGGCCGCATTGAGGGCCGTCGATATGCCGTGGAAGCCCGTGCTGTCAATCATGTCCAGAGCTGCCAATACGTCCCCAACCTCCGAGCTGTGCTCTTCTGGTAACGTCTGCGCGTAGGCAGACAGGTCAGCGACATCCCAGAGCGAAGCGTGGATTGCAGCCGCCTGGGGCATGGCCGGGTTACTCCCGGGGTGGCCAAAAAGCACCTTGTGCTGGAACTCTTGCGGATTGTCATTGGACAACAAGCCAGGAAACTCTTCAAATCCTGTCCCCATATCGGAGGTCCCATCGCCACCATGGCAGGTAGCACACGCCGTGTTGGTAACCTTTCCGGTAGCGTCCCATCCGGAAATACCATTTGCGAAAAGGCTCAGTCCATCGGCCGCGGTGCCGGTGAAGGTACCATCACGATTGAGGATGTCGTCTATGTCGAACAATTCTTCCCGGTAGAACTTGACCAGATCCCAGACGTCGGCATCTGCCAACCCGGCGTCCCCATAGCCATGGTCATCCCGGATAATCTTATAGGCTTTCCAGACCGAATTCGAGGCGGGATAGAGCCCTTCGATACCCGTGTAGTGGCTGCCGCTCCTATACCGGCCATCCTTACCAATGTAGTCCCAACCGTGGCATTCTTTACAGCGCCAGGTATCGGCACCGGATTTTCCTGCAAAGGACGGATAAAGTGCATGGGTAGCCGTCGGTGCATCGGCCCCGGTAACGGTCCACCACTTGTCGTAGAGCTGGCCGCCACGTACGCCATTAGCATTGGCGTACGCTTCCGGCTCATCTGTTTCGCCGAAGGTAACAGACTCACCCCCCGGGCAGGTTTCCGTAAACGTTCCGTCGTCGTTATCGACCATGGTGCACGGCTCGCCGTCGACGCCCGCTATCCCGTCCACCCCTGCGTCGCCCTCACATCCGAGCATCGATATGGCAGCAACTATCATGGAAATAAACACAAAGAACTTGAACTTTGATCCGAACATGAAAAACCCCCTTGTCTAAAGTTACATGGTTTAAGGTTGATGAACTCGTAAAAAGTATAGCCGATGGCTAAGTAGAAATCTTCATATACAAGGCATAGTGGTTGGCCAGGCGTGAAGGCATACATATCGTATGCCGAACGTCTGGCCAAACGCTATAACGCCGTAGATGGAGACTTTCTACGACGCCATCAAGGTTACATAAGGAGAATGTTGATCCGTCTTCTCCTTCAAACGCTTGATTGAATACTTTGCCTTCGTTATTTCGTTTCTTGTTGAACTGAAACGGCGAGTGCAGCCAGCGCCACGCCAATAACCTGAAAAAGCTACTCTATGTTTCGCAACTATCATGCCACAGTAGTAGAGAAGGTTTGGATGTTCCTAATCGATTGTTTTTTCAGGTCATTTTGAGGAAGATGTGGAAGGCGAGTGTTTGTGAATCGGCAGGCATTCCTGCTTTTGAGAGAATAAGGAGATTTTGGGGTCCTATATCTGGGAAACGTTCTCTTGTAATATCAGGATCCCACCTTACTGCCCGGTTGCGCAAGCGTGCGGAGAAAGCTGATCAGATCGGTGATTTCATCATCATTTAGGACCCCACCCCAGGGTGGCATCAGTGGTGAACGCCCGTTTTCCCTTCCCCCAACCCGGATGACGTCGCCGATATATGTATCCGAAAGGGTGAGCATATAGGAAGGATCGCTATGTTTTGCAGGTGGTGTGCCCAGTGTACGTAGACCATAGGCATTAAATCCGTCCGCATCACCGGATAGGCCATGACAGAGCGCGCAATAGTATTCGTATAGGGCCTTGCCCTTCCGCGCTTCCCTGGTAAGGGGTGATACTCTCTTTCTCGGAAGCAGAAGTGCCTTTGCGGGGGGGTGTTCATCTGCAGGAGCCGGCGAGAGATCTCCCGGGCCAGTTGCGAGCTGCTCTTCATCTTCAACAGCAGAAAGAACCTGGTGATTAGAAACCAGCATCATGAGGGCGGAAAATAGAAAAACCCCACCTAATATTAGAATCCGTTTCCGGCTTACCATCACTTCTTCTCCTTTGGATGCATCAGAAAGGCCGTCAGGTCCTCGATTTCCTTTTCTGCAAGCTTATAGACCGGCTCCACTGAACGCATCACGAATGCTTTGGGATCACGAAGATAATAGGCAATCCACTCGGGTCGCAACCGCTCCCCGGCCTCAGTCAAGTCCGGGCCTATCGTGCCGCCTTCCCCACCGATCTGGTGACAGGCGTGACAGGCATATCTTTCATAATAAAGGTCCTTACCGCTGGTTACCTTGTCCGGATCATTAAGTTTCATCTTTTCTATGGCGTCGGATAGACCCTCCACACGATCGTCAACCAGAGTACTTCGGAAATAGGCATTAATCGTCTCGATCTCCGCATCCGATATATTGAATCGGGCCATTCGTTCGACCAGGATCGGTCGAATGGCGTAAGGCGTTCTCATAAAATCTTTCAACCACACTTCTTGAACGCGGCTTCCCTCCTGAGATAGATCCGCGGCCATCTCTCCGCCCTTCCCGTTGATCTTGTGGCAAATAAGACACCGATACTTTCTTACGATCCTGCCGAATTCGCCCTGTGGGACATAATCTGACGGCGGCTCACCCAGTGGCAAGATATAAGATGATGAAATCTCTTCACCCCTGAGGCTCAACAAATACGTGGTCATCGCTTCCACTTCCAACTCACTGAAGTGGTAATCGGGCATCTTTAGCTCTTTCTTGAAGAGTTTCGGATTGGTCAGTTTACTATAGAGCCAATTGGGAACCGTTCGATTTTCGGGTGCACCATGGATCTCACCAAAGTCCAGGCGACTGATGTGGATATCTCCAATAGTTGTCAGCTCCGGCCCTATCTCCCCACGGTCTTCCACCCCCTCTATATCATGACATCCCGTGCACCCATACGTAGTGATTAGTTCTTTCCCTTTGATTGGATCCCCTGCCGTCACAAGCTTCAGATCCTCAATGATCTGCTCTTCTTCCAACTCAAAATCGATATACTCTTCTTCAATAAATGTGACGATGTCCCCTACTTGCTGCGGAAGAAGTCCATATTCCGGCATTCTTGTTTCAGGCCATACGCTCTGGGGAGTCTTAATCCAGCGATATAACCATTGCGGTCTCAACTTGGACGAGGCCATCGTGAGGTCAGGACCAATGTCGCCCCCCTTACCCTCGACCATGTGGCAACTCAGGCAGCGAAATTCCCCAAAAAGCCTCTTTCCTCGTTCGTAAGACCCGGTTATTTCGTCGGCTACATCTACCGGTTTGGATCGGGAAAAGAGAAAGGCTACCATATCTGCTGCTTCCTGATTGGCAAGTCTGAAATCCGGCATCTTGGTTTCTCTAAAATAGCCTTCAGAATCCATCAACCATCGATGTAACCAGTCCTTTTTGACTTTTTCACCAAGCCTTGTCAGGGGGGGTCCGGTTTTTACTCTTCTTGTCCCCTTGACCTTGTGGCA
>JAZFSW010000336.1:0-10848 GCA_036446375.1 Desulfobacterales bacterium
ACGATGAGATCCTGCTCTTTAGAAAGTCCAAATTCCATGATGCTCCTCCTGTTATGCCTTTGGTTTGTGCCGGGGCATACCCAAACCGCGTTCACTGATGATGTTCTTCTGAATCTGTGATGTGCCGCCACCGATTATCAGGCCGAGAAAGTACATATACGTTCTCTGCCAGGAGCCGAAATCCCGCAGGTAGGGGCTGCCTTCGTACAGTAGTCCGAGTTCGCCCATGGCATCGATGGCAAGACCTTCCAGCTCGTGGCGCAGTTCCGTTCCCTGGAGCTTCACGATCATGCCTGCAAGGGGGGAGGAGCTCTGTTTGTTGACTGTCGCGCTCAGCAGCCGCAAACCGTTATGGTGCATCGCCATGACCCGTCCCTGGATCTTCATCAGGCGGTCGCGATAGGTGGGGCTGTCGATGATCCGACACCCATCTACCGTTTCGGTCTTCATGAGCTCGATGAGTTCGTTGAGCCGTGTCAGCGTGGCACTGGGATCCGCCAGGCCGCCACGCTCGTGTTGCAGCAACGCGTTGGCCACGAGCCAGCCTTCTCCCCGTTTGCCCACGATCTGGTCTTTGGGCACGCGGACATCCTTGAAAAACACCTCGTTGAAGTCCATATCACCCGTCATCTGCTTGATGGGCCGGACCTCAATTCCCGGTGTCTTCATGGAAAACAGCAGAAAGCTGATCCCCTTGTGCTTGGGCGCATCGGGCTCGGTACGGACAAGGCAGAAAATCCAGTGAGCGGTACGGGCCGAACTGGTCCAGATCTTCTGACCGTTAATGACCCACTCGTCCCCATCCAGCTCCGCGCTGGTGGTCAAACTCGCCAGATCGCTGCCGGCATTGGGCTCTGAGTAGCCCTCACACCACATCATCTCGCCAAGAAGGGTGGGGGGGATAAAGCGTTTCCGCTGCTCTTCAGTACCCAGTTCAAGCAGGGTGGGTACCAGCATACCCATACCCTGTCCACCCAACCCTCCGGGAACCTTTGCCGCTGCGAATTCTTCAGCGATAATGCGCGATTCCAGGATATCCGGTGCTGCACCATAGCCCCCATATTCTTTGGGGATGGTGCGGGCGGTATAGCCGTTCTTGACCAGCAGTGCCTGCCAGGTAAGTGTGTTCGCGGCGGGCGCTCCCGGTTTGGGTGCCATGTCTTTGTTGTCCGCAAGAAACTGCTGAACATCCCTGCGAAAGCCATCGTACTCCGATCCGTATGACAGATCCATCGTGGTTCCTCCTTCAGTCCCAAAACCAATTCTCGCACATCAAGAATCCAAGAGATCGCTATTTCGCAATCACTGTCTCGGGTAGCTTCCGGGTCAGGATATCTGCAGCTTCCTCTACCATGTCATTGAGGATCTCAGCCGCCGGCTTGATTTCTTTGATCAGTCCGGATACCTGACCGGAAAACGGACCCATATACTCCTTCATCCGGGCATTGTTAAACATATCCACCAAAGCCGATGTAAAGGTCCCCTGGACGCCGAAGGGCAAGGGTTCCAGCCCGGACTCTTCCCACAGATCATGGAGTTTGTTGTAAATGGCCCGAGAGGTCTTTCCGGTGTAAAGATACGCTCTTCGGGTGTCCTCATCTGTGGCATCCACGATATTCTGCTTTTGGATATCTAAAGGTCCGCCTTCGGTTGAGGCCAGAAACCGGGTCCCGACCCATACCCCGACACAACCGATAGCCAGTGCGGCCGCCAAACCACGGCCATCGCCGATGCCGCCGGCTGCCAGTAAGGGTGTGGGGGCTGCTGCATCAACCGCCTGGGGCCAGAGGGCCAGCGAGCCGACACGACCGGTATGACCGCCGCCTTCATGGCCCTGGGCAACAACCAGATCCACGCCGGCTTCGGCATGACGGCGGACGTTCTTTGTGTTGCCGGCAATCCCCAGCACCTTCATGCCCGCCTTACGGGCATCGGGAATCATGAAGGCGGGCACCCCCAGACCGGAGCAGAACAGGGGAACACCTTCTTCGATGCAGACCTTCACCGATTCATGGGGTCTTGATGTCGTATTTCCCGCTTTCCCCGTGGCGGTTATATCCGGCAGGTTATATTCTTCTTTGATTTTCATAAGCCAATCGTAATGGGGCTGGGGCAGGTTCTTGATAAGATCGGCCAGTTTGTAAGTTGCTCCCTCTTTAAAGGGTTGGTCTCCCCTTTCCACCTCTGCTTTTGGCAGAAGAATATCGACCCCGAAGGGCTTGTCTGTCTGTTTCTTGATTTCCCGAATCTCATCCCGCATCTCCTCGACAGTGAAACCTGCCGCACCCAGGACACCACATCCTCCGGCTTCGGAAACAGCGACCACGAGCTCTACCGTGGCACCGGTCTTTTCTCCCACCAGACTGGGCCCCATACCCGCGCTCAATATCGGATACTCAATATCGAGTATGTCACATAATTTTGTTCTAAGCGTTCTCTTGCCCATCGGTTTTCTTCCCTTCTCTACTTTTGTTTATCCCTCAGTCCCTAGAACCAGACATTTCCTATTCTCTGTTCCGCCTCTTGCCTAATGCATCCGGCTTTCTGACCTCTGACCTCCTATCTCTGACATCTCTTTCTAAGCACTGTGACGAAATGCGTCTCCTCCTCTCCGATTCACCCCGTCTTTCTCTTCAACTCCCATGTCTTCTTACTCCATTCTGCTGTTGGTGAGGTCTCTACCTCATTGGATAATCGAATCGGTATGCATCACGGTGAGAGTTTGCCACTATCCGTTTCCCTGAAATGATTGTCAAGAATTCTTTGGATTGGCGATTGTCCACGGCACGATACTCGGATCAGGTAACAGGTGCGATTTCAAATTGTGATAGACTCTCCATTCGAATTGTGATTAAGTTGGGCCGACTATTGTCAATGTCCCGTGCTTATGTCCAAGGGCAAGGCAGGGAGGAATTTCAGCGTTGACGATCAACAGAATTGAAGGAGATTGTGGTAGATGAGTAAGTCCGCTCTTGAAGGCATAAAGGTTTTGGAGTTCGCAACGATGGTGTCAGGTCCTTATTGTGGAAAGCTGCTGGCCGATATGGGTGCGGAAGTCATCAAGATAGAACCCCCTGCGGGGGATCCGGCGCGGTTGGCCGGTCCGTTTCCGGAAGCAAAGCCGGACACGGAGAAGAGCGCACTTTTCCTATACAATAACACGAGCAAACGGGGCGTGGTCCTGGACCTTGATCGGGATGAAGATAAGAAGGTGTTTAAGCAGCTCGTTGCATGGGCAGACGTATTAATCGACAACCACCCCGCCCATGTTCTGGAAGATGCCGGATTCGGTTGGGAAGCGATCCAGCGCATCAATCACGCTCTGGTATATACATCGATCACCCCTTATGGTCGATTCGGTCCCCGAGCAGACGACTGGGGCGATGAACTGACAGTGGACCATGCCGGTGGTGTTGCCAATCTGATTCCCGCCCGGTCGGCCGATGTCAATCGGGCTCCCTGCAAGACAGGAGGATACCAGGTGGGGTGTCAGGGGGGAATTGCTGCGGCGATCGCAACACTAGCAGCGGTGATCAGGAGCCGGGAAAGTGGCAAAGGAAGCTTTGTCGACATATCGCTTCAGGATGTGATCATGTTTCTCGTTTCCCCCATTGCCATGGGAAGTCGCTATTATGATAGCACCTGGTCCCGAGTGCCAGACAGACCGCCTGCCATGGGCAGGATGCAGACCAGCGATGGGTACGTGATTCTGGCGGCGGCCGATGACCACCATTTCCGGATCCTGAGAAAGTTAATGGGGAATCCCGAATGGGCAGCAAGCGACGAATGGGATGATATGTACTATCGGAACAATCACCTCATGGAGATTGCCCCGCATATGGACGAATGGATGCTGAAGCAGGAGATGGATGAGATCCACCACCGGGCCGCAAAGGCGGGGATTCCCATCGGACCGATTTCCTCTGCAAAAGATGTCATGGAAAGCCCCCAATACAAAAGCCGCGATTATTTCGTTGAGGTGGACCATCCGGTTGCCGGTGCGTATCGGTATGCAGGATGGTCCTATAAGATGACAGCAACCCCTGCCCGTGTTTCCCGCCCCGCACCATTGCTCGGCCAGCACACCGATGAGATCACAGATGATTCAGCTACCTTTTCTCAGCACGCAGAAGAGCCCCCGTCTCCGGAAGCAGACAAGGGGCCAGGGAAAGGCGATGCCGAGGGCATCCTACCCCTTGCCGGTATCCGTGTCCTGGATTTTGCATGGGTATTTGCCGGTCCTTATTCTTCGATGTTTCTTGCCAGTCTCGGTGCCGAGGTTATCAAGATTGAAGGGCACAATCGATCCGATCTCATGCGGCGGAGTATTACCTGGCCACTGGCCGATCCGGCGCCGACCCAGCGATTTCCGAATCAGGGAACGGGATTCCTTTCGGCCAATATGAACAAGAAGGGGATTACCCTGGATATCAGCAAACCGGAGGGAAAGGAGATCGCCAGGAGACTGGTGGAAACAAGTGATGTTGTTTTGGATAACATGCGTCCCGGCGCTATGGACAAGCTTGGCCTGGGATATGAGGATCTGAAAAAGATCCGACCGGATCTCATCGTTCTATCTGCTTCAAGGGAGGGGCGTTCGGGGCCTGAAAGCAACTATCTCGGGTTTGCTTCGATCCATTATGGCTATGGTGGTGGGGCATACATAACGGGCTACCCGGACGATCATCCCACACCCAGCAGCCCGGCGGACGTGGATCTGATGAATGCCATGGTTGCTGCCTATTCCGTCCTTTCAGCCATCTATCACCGAAAGCAAACCGGAGAAGGGCAGTTCATCGACCTTTCCCAGTGCGAGAGTGTCAGTGGTCTCATCGGTGAGGCGCTTCTCGGATATGAGATGACATCGGAGATTCCTGAGCGAATGGGCAATGCCCACCCTGTACTGGCGCCTCACAATGCATACAAGTGCTGGGGGGTGGACCGCTGGCTGGCTCTGGAGATCCATTCGGATGGACAATTTGCAGACCTTGCCGGTGTGATGGGACAACCGGAGCTGGCGACCGATCCCAAATTCGAGCATATGACATCAAGAAAGGAGAATGAGAAAGAACTCGACACCATCATTGAATCCTGGACCGAACTCAGGGACCGGGATTGGATGGTTCGGGCATTCTCTGAAGCAGGTCTTATGGCGGCCCCATCGAGGGACTGGAAGGATCTTTATGCCGATCCCCATCTGAAAGCGCGTGGGGCCTTCGTGTCGGTCGACCACCCGGAGATGGGACCCATTGATGTCGCCCGCCCGCCCTGGATCATCAGCGATTGCCCCATGCCGACCCGATGTGCACCGATGTTGGGACAACATAACGATTCTGTGTTTAAGGATATTCTCGGACTCAGGGATGACGAGATTGCTGCGCTGGAAGAAAATGATATCATTGCCAATAACTGGCCACATGATCGATTCCTCTAACAATGGTGTGAAGAGATGAACCGGGTGGATCGTTGCCTGCAGATCACACCGAGCCACTTCCGCTATTTGTTTGACATTGATATCCAATATGGATATGAAATTTCGGTACTTGTCGTTTCCAATCCATCAATGGTTCAATAAACTGACATAAAACAATCCGATTGCGTGTGGCTCAATCGGGAAACACTTTCCAAGGGAGTTTTATTATGACTGAGAATGAGGGGTTGCTCAGCGCCTATCGTGTTCTTGATCTGACCGATGAAAAAGGGCTTTTTTGCGGTAAATTAATGGGTGATATGGGCGCCGATGTCATTAAGATAGAACGCCCCGGGGGGGATGCCGTTCGGAACAAGGGCCCCTTCTATAAAGACCAGGTCGATCCGGAGAAAAGCCTCTACTGGTTCAGCCTGAACACCAGCAAAAGGGGCATTACGCTGGATATCGATAAACCCGAGGGGCTGGATGTTTTCAAACGCCTGGTGAAATCCGCAGACTTTGTCATTGAGTCGTTTACACCGGGGTATATGGAAAGTCTCGGTATTGGCTATGCCGATCTGGAAAAGATCAACCCCGAGGTGATTCTTGTATCCATTACGCCCTTTGGACAGACCGGCCCCTATAGCCAATGGAAGGGACCGGATATGGTGATGTGGGCACTGGGTGCAGGTCCGTTTATGCGGACTTTCGACAGCCAGGATCGCCCCCCATTTCGGATCAGCCACCATCCGCAGACCTATTTTCACGCGGGAACCGAGGCGGTGGTCGGCGCCATGGCAGCACTCAACTACCGGGGACGCACCGGTGAAGGCCAGCAGGTGGATGTATCCATCCAGGAGTGTGTCAGCTGGCATCCCATCGGGGATTATGATTTCAATAACAGGGTGATGAAACGGGGAACGACACTCAACCCGCTGAAGGTGACCCATATCTGGCCCTGCAAGGACGGCTATGTGATGTGGCGCTACACCGGAGGACCGGCAGCCCAGCGCCACAGCACGCCCCTTGCCAACTGGATCATCGAAGAAGGATTTGGTGATGACTGGTTCAAGGAATTCAATTGGGAAGAATTCAACCATTTTTCATCCACGCAGGAGGTGGTCGATCATATGGAGAAACTGACAAATGATTTCTTCGTGACCAAGACCAAATCCGAGCTGATGGAAGGGGCCATTCGATTCAGGATCATGCTCTATCCGATCTCTACTGCCAAAGATCTGCTGGAAAGTCCCCAGCTCGAAGCCAGGGGATTCTGGACGGATGTGGCGCACCCGGAACTGGATGACACGATCCGGTATCCCGGAAAGTGGGGCAATAATTCGGAGACCCCACCGACAATCTCACGTCGCGCGCCGCTCATCGGCGAGCACAACGAGGAGATATATACCGGCGAATTGGGTATCTCCAAGGAAACACGCCGGGAACTGAAAGATGCCGGGGTCATTTAGGTGAGAGTTCTGGGTTCGGGTCAGTCAGATGGTGGAAGAAACGAAGTTAATCAGTTGGGTTGGGTCCCGCGTGCAGCGAGGTTGCGGAAAATCGGTTGAGGTACAAACCCAACGAATACCGATCAATCCCGCCATGACGTGACGCAACCGATAGACGATTAGCGTAACGAGCAGCGCAACCGATCAACCAACACCGTGACATTAACGTAGGAGACAATCATATGGGAAATCTACCATTAGAAGGGGTAAACGTTCTCGATTTTACATGGGTATGGACGGGACCGACAACGACAAAGGTTCTTGCTGATTTCGGTGCCACGGTATTTAAGATAGAGAGCGACAAACGATGGGATGTGTGGCGGATCAGCCCTCCCTTCAAAGATGATGAACAGGGGGTCAACCGGGGGGCGATTTTTAATTCCATCAATACGAGCAAGAAGAGCGTTACCCTTGACCTGTCTCACTCTAAGGCCAAAGAGATCATCAAGAAATGGGTGACCTGGGCAGATGTGGTCACGGACAACTTTGCCGGCGGCGCCATGGAGCGAATGGGTCTGGGTTATGAGGTTCTCAGAGAAATCAAGCCGGACATTATCATGATGAGTTCTGCGCTGATGGGCCAGACCGGCCCATGGCATAACAGTCCGGGCTACGGCGATCAGCTGTCCGCTATATCGGGCCTGCATGAGATTTCCGGATGGCCCGACCGGATACCCGGCGAGATCGGGTTCTACACGGATTTCATTGCCCCGCGGTTCAACGCGCTGACGATTCTGGCAGCACTGGATTACCGCCGACGTACGGGAAAAGGACAATACCTGGATTGTGCCCAGCATCAGGGCGGTGTGCAGTATGTGGCGCCGAGTCTTCTTGACTATGTGGTGAATGATCGGATTGCCACCCGCCAGGGCAACGATGATGACTATGCTGCGCCTCATGGCAGTTATCCCTGCAAGGGTGAAGACCGATGGTGCGTGATCGCTATCTCCACCGATGAGGAGTGGAGCAGCTTCTGCGATGTGATCGGTAATCCGGACTGGACGAAAGATTCGAAATTTTCCACCCTTGACAGTCGGAAAGCCAACCGCGAAGCACTCGATGAACATGTGGCTTCCTGGACGGTGAATGAAACCGATGAAGATGCAATGACGACCCTGCAAAATGCCGGGGTGCCGGCCGGCAGGATAAACGATCCACGGGACCATATGGACAACAATCCTCAGATGGCCTTTCGGGAGTTCTATCAGGAGCGGGAGCATCCGGAGCTGGGAACCTACCGGCCGCCGAGGCAACCCTGTATCCTATCCAAATCGCCCTGTGAAATCAAACGAGCACCGTTGATGGGCGAACACAATGAATCTGCCCTGAAAGAGATTATCGGTCTGACCGACGATGATATTGAAGAATTAGTGGTGGAGGATATTTTACACTAATGTGACACGTTCTGATTTAGATTGCTCGAATAACGCAAGGGGTCAAATCTGCTTTTTGACCCCTTGTTTTTTGCGGCCATCTGCCTTTCAGCGTAGGCATTGGTCGAACATACTGCTTTACAGGTACACCATTGACGCATCCAGATGCAAATGAGATTACGCCGGAGGGAACTTCGGATGATCAACGAGCGTTACCCGGTGAATTGCTGAACCTGCCGATTAATCGGGCGATCCTTCGTCTGGCATGGCCGGCCATGCTTGCCGGTATGCTGGAGAATATCGCATCTACGATCGACATGATCATGGTCGGCCGGCTTGGGGTCGCTGAAATTGCCTCGGTTGGTTTCTGCGCAATGATCAACTGGGCTCTGGGCTCCCTGGGAATGGGCCTGAGCATCGCGGTTACCGCTATCGTAGCGAGATACTGCGGCGCCGGAGAGTCGGAAAAGGCACAACAGGGATTGGCATGCACCCTGACGCTGTCAGTCGTGTCTTCCACTCTTGTTGCTTTTGCCATCTTCGGACTCGCACCTAGGATTATGCAGTTTTTTGGTGTTGAAGAGGATGTGTATGTTCTTTCCGTTTCCTATCTGAGAATTATCGCGTTCAACGGTATTTTCTGGACGGGAATCGCTGTTTCATCTGGTGCACTGCGCGGTGCCGGGGATGTGCGTACCCCGCTTTACATCGGTGTGGTCATGAATCTCATCCATGTGCCGCTAAACTACATCCTGATATTTGGGAAACTGGGATTCCCCGCCCTGGGAGTCGATGGCGCAGCCATTGGCACGCTGCTATCTTCAATCACAGCGATGGTGATGTATCTTTATTTCTTCCATTCCGGTCTCCTGAAGCTTAGACTGTCTCGACAAGATTTCAAGTGGGATTCCCAGCGTGCCCGGACGATTTTCCGGGTCGCTCTGCCTGCATCTCTTGAGCAATTTGTGCTTGAAGGAGGGCTTCTGATCTATGCCAAATTCATCGTCGTCTTCGGCACTGTGGCACTTTCCGGCTATCAGGTGGGTATGCAGGTCCTGTCCCTGGCTTTCATTCCGAACCAAGGGTTCTCGACGGCTGCAGCGACCCTTGTCGGGCAGAATCTCGGCGCTGTTCGGAAGAAGGAAGCAAAGAGGGCCGGGTGGGTCTGCCTCTTTTTCGGAACGTTATCGATGAGCCTGGTTGGTGCCATCGGGTGGTTTAATGCGCGTTGGATCTCATCAATCTTTACCAACGATCCGGCAGTCATAGAGGTCGCATCTGCGTTTGTCCGAATCGTGGCCTTTTCACAACCGGGCATGGCTGTATTCTTTGCCATGACCGGCGCTCTACGCGGGGCCGGCGACACACGATCGCCGCTGATTGTCACGATAGCCGGTATGTACGGCGTACGAATCACCGGCGCCTGGGTTGTTACCCGGCTATTGGGTATGGGAATTGAGCCGACCTTCAGCCTGGTTATTTACGACTATATTGTCCGGGTTGTCGCTATTGTCTTTCTCTACCAGCGGGGAAGGTGGTTGGAAACAAGGTTATAGGATTCACTTCTCCCGCTTTATCTGAGTCAAGCCTTTTGCCAAGCCAATAGGCAGTCTGATCAGGGAAGAAACAACGTCAATCGGTTGGGGTGAAAGCCCGCCATCTGCTTCGCCTACAGATGAGGCGGGCGAGGCGGCTCGTTTCGGTGGTCGTATGTGGGTTGCGGTAAAGACCCAACCGAAAACCGATCAATCACGCCCTGGCGTGACGCAACCGATCAACCAATACCGAGCCATTGGTGTGGTTTCATACGAGGATAAAGATCAGTAGTGCACCGCCACCCAGATGGTTTCAACATCCGGGTCTGTCCATTCTACCCGATGTCTGCAATGCGCGGGAATATTGATGTGATCGCCGGGTTTCAGCTCAAAGGCTGATTCTCTGTCGGCAAATCGTAACCTGGCTTCTCCCTTGACGATCAGCACCCATTCGTTTTCTTCCTGATCATACCATTTCCCTTCCTCTGTGGCATGGCCCCTGGACACAATGCGCTCTATCGTACAGGAATCGGTATCGATAAGTTTTTCAAACACTTCATCGTCGCGTTGTTCGGGGAGGTTGGTCAGTAGATTGACAGGCGTTTGCATGAGGTATTTCCATTTTCTTGATGGACCGGCCACCAAGGCTCAAAGAAAAGGTGAATTGGATTTTGTCACCAACCCGATTGTATGCTATGGGTATAGGGAAACAGAGCCTACGGGTCAACCCTTTTGACAGATAGATGCGCAGTTAACATTGATGAACTCGCAGGAAGTGTAACCGATGGCTAAGTAGAAATCTTCATATACAAGGCATAGTGGTTGGCTAGGCGTGAAGGCATACATGCCGTATGTCAAACGTCTGGCCAAACCCTATAACGCCGTAGATGTAGACTTTTTACGACGCCATCAACAGTGGGGCATCAACCTCAGATAGACCATATGAAAGGAAAACCATGGCACGTGTAAAATTGCTGCAGAAAGATGATACGCAACCGATTGCCAGAGAAATGTTTCAGAAG
>JAZFSW010000337.1:0-5709 GCA_036446375.1 Desulfobacterales bacterium
TGCTGCCGATGAATTGAGAGCTGCCCGCGATATGTTCCAATTGGCCTTCGGACCGCTTCCCATGGAAAACATAACTATCGCCGGCATTGTAGACAATCGCTTCTGTGGGTTGCCCATCTGAGGACTGCTGTGGGAAATGGACCAGACTGAGTGTGGCGTTGTCATTGTAGGCGGTATCGAGATTGAGCTGGTTGATAAACGAGCAGAGGGTATCGGGTGCATTTTTCTTCAGGTATCGATCGAGTTTTCCCAGGAGGGCCCGAGCCGATGTGGTTACACCCGGTGGATCGGAAACAGCAAATATGCGCTTTTCCGGATTGATATAGAGACAATCACTATTATAGATGTGGCGATGTCCCGCATACATTGTCTCGATGAGGATATTATCTGCTCCCGGATGGGTTGCCCCGGCAAAACCCGGACCGACGATAAGGGGCCATGTGACGGTTCCTTCACACCGCTCAAGATCGGCCTGAGCGTCCCGGAATTTCTTCAGCGCATAGTCCGAGGCGTGTTGCAGGAAGCGGTCAAACACAGCCGGGTGCGCCTTGAAGGTGCCCTTTCCAAAAATAGGTATATTTCTGATGTTAATCAAATCGGTCATCTATACACTATAGACGCTCAATGAAATCTGCCATATCTTCTACCGATTCAAGGCGGGAAATCACATCTGCGATGTCATCGCTCCTTTCATCACTCAGATACGATGACGTCACGTCCTTGAACTTGGCTCTGATTCTGGTCTTCTTTTCTTCCAGTTCCGGGATCTGACTGAAGATATCTGAAAAGGTCTCAAAAACATCCCCCCCAACGGTCTCAACTTCAACCCGAGCGGCCATACCGGTAATCTCCTGATCGGTGACGACAGTCACCTTTCTCATATTCTCCTGTATCTCCGGGTCCATGACCCTTTCATCGGTAAAGGCTTCAAGTCCTGTACCTTCCCGCATGAGGGCATTGATGACGCAGTAGGCAATGCAGAATTTTCCTTCCAGTCCGGTGGCAGCCTCGTTCCTGAAAGCCGCGCCAACGGCCACATCCGATGTAATTACCCGGATGGCTCTCACATCATCCATCGATACGTGATGATCCGCGAAGATCTCGCGAGCCGCTTCCAGAGCCGAATGAGTACCATGGCAGGAGGCGTGGTATTTTTGTGCAAGGGTTTCCATATGCCAGGTCTTCCCCAATGTCTCCAGCGCCCTCTCATTCACCTCACCACCCAATGCCGAGAAGAATCCACTGGCCCCCTCCAGGATGTCTTCGGCGCTGGTAAATCCATCCTGTGCCAATAGGGCGGCCGTCACGCCGACTTCAGAGGCACGGCCTGCATGAAAGGGCTTGCACATCGTACCGAACACCTGTTTGAGACCGGCGCTCTGGGTTCCGCCGATGCCCAGGGCATAGACAGTCTGTTGCATATCCAGTTCCAATAGCCGTGAACACGCCGCTGCAGAGGCCAAACAACCAATGGTACATGTGGCATGGTATCCGGCTGCATAATGCCCGGAACCGGCGCTGATGCCGATGGTCACGCCGACCTTGATACCGATAAGATAGGCGGCGAGTAACTCGGCGCCGCTTTTCCCCTGCCACTGGCTCAACGCGAGGAGGCCGGGAAAGAGGGTCACCGTGGGATGACCAATGAAGGCGGATAGGGTGTCGTCGTAATCAAGAGCATGGGAAGCAGCACCATTTATCAGCGCCACTTGGGTGACCGATTTCTTCATACCCCGACCGAGGATGGTGGCCTGCTCATTTCCTCCGAGCGTATCACAATACCGGAGAAGCTTGTCCACCAACGGCTGATCCTTTCCCGCAAGCGTCACCCCCAGCCAGTCCATAAAGGCCACCTTGGCATGTTCAAAGACAGGATCGGGGATATCAGATACCCGGGTATTGACGATGAATTCAGCCAGCGTCCTTGTCATGCCCTGATTGGTCTTTCCCATGATCTTATCTCCGGTAAGGAATCCAAGCATTCCGTACACGTACACGTAAACGTGCCCGTGCACGTGAACGGTCATTGCTTCAAGAACAGCTCATTCCAGCGAGTACTAATGCCGTCCGTGCAAAAAACTTCTCACTTCATTAGGCTATCATTCGAATTCGTTCACGTTCACGAGCACGTGTACGTTCACGAGCACGAAAACATCGTTGGTTCTTCCGTACACGTAAACATGAACGTGCTCGTGAACGATGATTGCCTCAAAAGCGACACATTTTGGTGAGCATTGAAACAATTCGAGTCAACAGATCTTTCCCTCTTTCATAGATAGCAGTTTCGATCAGTTTCAAAACATTGCAGGCATCCAAAACTGCACCACATTCCATGGCTGAACCTCGCGCAATTGCATAGAACTTCTGCTTATCAGCTTTACCGGTTTTGCCGGTACCTTCTGCAATATTGAACGGTATCGAGAGAGATGCTCTCTTCAGATGATCGGCTATCATTGAATAGCCTCTTGGAATCTTGTCGATGATCTGAAATGCCAGAGCAAGAAACTCTATCGAACACTGATAGACATCCAACTTTTCATGATCCAGCATCAATTGCTCCTCTCGTTCACGTTCACGAGCACGTGTACGTTCAGGAGCACGAAAATATCGTTGACTCTTGCTCCGTACACGTGCCCGTACTCGTGAACGGTAATCACTTGAAAAGCGGACCGTGCTACCATTGAGTATTAACGCAGTTCGTACAAGAAAAACTTCTCACGTCATTGGGCGACCATTCGAATTCGTTCACGTTCACGAGCACGTGTACGTTCACGAGCACGAAAATATCGTTGACTCTTGCTCCGTACACGTGCCCGTACTCGTGCACGTGCTCGTGAACGGTAATCACTTGAAAAGCGGACCGTGCTACCATTGAGTATTAACGCATTTCGTACAGGAAAAACTTCTCACTTCATTGGGCTACCATTCGAATTCGTTCACGTTCACGAGCACGTTCACGAGCACGAGAACATCCTTGGCTCTTGCTCCGTACACGTGCCCGTACTCGTGAACGTGCTCGTGCACGATCATCATCGTAAGCCAGTACATCTATTCATCGCCGGGAAAAATGTGTACCAGCGGCGCCAAGACATCCTGAACAATGGAATAGGGATCTCTTTCCAGTGCCAGAACCTGTTTCACTGCTTGATCCAGTCCGCCGTTCTGTTCCCAATTCTTCTTGATACGATCCACCAGTTCTTTTTCAACTAGACCAATCAATTCATCGCGGACCCTGTCTTCCTGCCAGGTGGTTTCTCGTTCCAGCGACCCGAGCAAGTCCACTGCCTGATCCACCAATGCAGAGACACCTTCGTTATTCACAGCGTCGGTCTTCATGATCGGCGGGATTCGCCCATCAGGATGTGGGCCGAGGGCAAGCATGCCTTCAATATCCATCACGACCTGGTCTGCACCATCGCGATCCGCCTTATTCACGACAAAGATATCGGCAATTTCCATAATCCCGGCCTTGATCGCCTGAATGGCATCCCCCTGCCCGGGGACACAGACAACGAGGACCAGATCGGTGGTCCGAACCACCTCTATCTCGTCCTGCCCTACCCCCACTGTTTCAATGATGATATAGTCCTTGCCAAAAGCATCCATTAATTTGGCTACATCACGGGCAGATTGATTCAGTCCCCCGAGCGCTCCCCGGGTGGCCATGGAACGAACAAAGACACCGTCCAGTCCGGAGACATCCATCATCCTCACCCGGTCGGCCAATATGGCCCCGCCGGAAAAGGGACTGGAAGGATCAACGGCAATGACCCCCACCGTGAACCCTCTTTCAACCAGATCCAGAACAATACGATTGGTCAGAGTGCTCTTTCCCGCTCCGGGTGAGCCGGTGATCCCGATCAATCGTGCCCCACCGGTTTCCGGGTATATTCTCTTCATTGCCTCTATCCACCCGGTTTCACGGTTTTCTACCCAGGTAATCAAGCGGGTCAAGGCACGAATGGATCCCGTCTTCATCAAATCGATCAGCTCATCCCAGTCCCTCGTCATCTCCTCAGTCTCCGGTCTATATCTAGAATCTATATATTCGGATCACATCACTTTTGCGATGGATTCATCTTTGAGAACAATCTTGCCACTAAGGCACAAAGACACGAAGTTGTGCCTCGCAACAGACAGCTTTTCTTTGTGCCTTCGTGTCTTAGTGGCTATCCTCTTCCTTTATCCGGGTTAAGTCATTTCCCCTTAAAAACAGGTTTTCGTTTTTCCATGAAGGATCGCTGTCCCTCTTTCAGATCGTCGCTGGCAAAGGCCTCGGCGATTGTTTCTGTTGCTTTGCTTCGATCTGCATCGGACAGTTGATCGGACCGAAGCAAGAGGTTAAGCACTTTCTTTGTCCCGCTAAGGGCCAGGGGCGCATTGCCCGCCATCTCCATGGCCAGTGCATAGGTGAAGTCCTCGAGTTCTGATTGGGGCATCATGTAATCCACCATTCCCAATTCCTTGACACGATTCGCGTCATAAAACCGCCCGGTGAAAAACAGCTCTTTGGTAGCCGGCAGACCGATGGTGTTGATAAAACGCTTCAGCCCATCGGCTGAATAGACCAGTCCCAGTTTGGCCGGGGGCATGCCCATTCGGATATCGTCGGCGGCTACTCGCATATCGCAGGTAATCGCCAGTTCGCAGCCGGCACCAAAGGCATACCCATTGAGCATGGCGATAACCGGAAAAGGATAGTTGATGATACTCTCTAATGCCAGATCCAGGGGATTTTGTGCATCCAGCTTCCTTTGCACCTTCGGATCCACGGTGGTGGGAATCGCCCCGATATCATATCCGGAGGAAAAAGACACCTCTCCCACACCCCGAACCACCACGGCCCTGATGGCGTTGTCTTTTGCAAAGGTTTCCAGCGCTTCGTGGAATTCAATGAGCAGCGCCGGAGAAAGGGAGTTTCGCTTCTCCGGACGGTTGAATATCAGCGTACCGACCTGATCTTTTTGTTCCACCAGCAGGATACCATCAGTCATCGTCACTCTCCTTTGTCACACCAATTACGTCATTTTCAAGTAAGCCGGCAATCTGTTCATCAGAATAATCGAGAATATCTTTGAGGACCTCAACCGTGTGGGCTCCGAGTTTCGGAGGTGCATCAAAAACCGGTTCCGTCTCAGAGGCCTTGATCGGATTTCCCGCCAGTTTGAAATCCCCCAGTTCAGGATCGTGGATATCCACAACCATATTCCGTGCCAGTACCTGGGGATCCGACAGGGCAAGGTCCAGAGAGTTGACCGGTGCACAGGGCACATCCGCTTCTTCAAGACGCGCCAACCATTCACTCCCCGTTCGGGTGAGAAATTTCTCCCTCAGAATGGGAATAAGATCGTCGCGGTTCTCAACGCGTTTCACCGGGTGGTTGAATCGGTTATCCAGAATCAAGTGATCAAGATCCATGGCGATACAGAGCCCTTCCCAGAATTTTTCGGTAGCACAGGCAACGACCAGCCAGCTATCTTTGGTTTGAAAGGCTTCATAGGGAACGATGTTGCCATGGCGTGACCCTTGCGGGCCGGAAAGCTTGCCACCGATCAACCAATAGGCTGTCATGTATGAGGCCAGTGATATCTGGGTATCCATCAGACTGATATCCAGCTTTTGGCCCTTGCCCGTGGCATGGCGGTAGTTCAGAGCCGACACGATTGCCAGAGCGGCCATCATCCCCCCACCCACATCACCGATGGGCAG
>JAZFSW010000338.1:0-2099 GCA_036446375.1 Desulfobacterales bacterium
AAAATAAGATGTAACGCTTTGCGTGTCAAGAGCAAGATGACGTCAACCTCATTATTATGAGGATCATCTCCAAAAAGCGATACCCGGTCTGACCGCCTCACCGATCGGGCTTTCCGGCCGTTTTCAGAGCGATCATCAACACGGAGATGGCCGCAGGCGTTATTCCGTCCACCCGGGAGGCCTGCCCCAGTGAGACCGGATGTATCGCAGAGAGCTTTTCTTTGAGTTCATTGGAAAGGCCGTGGACCGATGCGAAATCAAAATGATCCGGGATCTTAATCATCTCAAGGTTCTTGAACTTCTCAATTTCCTTGAGCTGACGATCGATATAACCTTCGTACTTGATCTCTATTTCTACCTGGTGAGAAACATCTGGGGCAATCTCATCGGGACAGGGGGATAGGATCTCAACCGTGTGATAATCAAGCTCAGCGCGTTTCAACAGCTGGTCGAGATAAATGCCACTGCGTATCGGTTGGGTCCCGCTGGCTGTAAGAAAGTCGTTCGCCGCGGCGTTGGGTTTGACCACCACGCTTTTGACGCGTTTGATCTCGGCGGCAATCTGTTTCTTTCGTTCCTTAACATCCCTTCGCAGGTCGCTATCGATCAGGCCGAGTTCATGGCCGATCTCCATCAACCTTATGGCGGCATTGTCCTCCCGAAGCATGAGTCGGTATTCGGCCCGGGAGGTAAACATCCGATAGGGCTCCTTCGTCCCCCGGGTCACCAGATCATCAATCATAACCCCGATGTATGCCTGGGATCGATCCAGAAAAAACGGAGGCCTTTTCTGGATGCGACATGCCGCATTAATGCCTGCCCACAGACCCTGGGCGGCCGCCTCTTCGTAGCCGGAGGTGCCGCAGATCTGACCGGCAAGGAAAAGCCCTGAAATCGATGTGGTCTCCAATGTGGGTTTCAGCCGGACCGGATTGACTGTGTCATACTCAACGGCATACGCCGGACGCATGATCTCTGCTTCCTCGAGACCCTCTACCGACCGGACGAATGCGATCTGGACGTCCAGGGGAAGACTGTTTCCCAGTCCGCTGGCATATATTTCATCCGTATCGATGCCCTCAGGTTCCAGAATCACCTGATGTCTGTCCCGGTCCGGGAACCGGACGATCTTATCTTCAAAGGAAGGGCAGTATCGGGCCGACACCCCTTTTATCCTGCCGGAATATAATGCAGAGCTGGCAAGATTGTCCCGGACGATTTGATGGCTCACCGGGTTCGTATGGCCGATATAGCTGGGGATCTGGGGCAAAGGGATGCAGGTGGTAGCATGTGAAAAGGGTTGGGGTGCCGATTCCAATACCTGCTTATCGAATCGGCTGAAATCGATACTGGATTTCTTCAGCCGCGGGGGGGTGCCGGTCTTCATCCGGCCCAGATCGAATCCAAGTTCCTTCAGATGGGCGGCCAGCCCATAGGAGGCAAACTCGCCGGCCCTTCCCGCCTCAAACGCATGGCCCCCGATATGAACCAGCCCGCTCAAAAAGGTCCCGGTGGCCAGAACCACTGCATCGGATCGATACACATAACCGGAGGGATCCGCGATACCTCTGATCTTGCCATCTGCCACCAGCAGCGATTCGGCCATCGCCTGTTTAAGATCCAGATTCGGCTGTTTTTCTACCACCGCTTTCATCGCCATATGATAGCGGGCCTTATCATTCTGGGTCCGGGTGGAATGAACCGCCGGCCCCTTCTTGGTATTCAGGGTCCGGTATTGGATAGCGGTCTGATCGGCGATCTTTCCCATCTCCCCGCCAAGGGCATCGATCTCTTTAACCAGTTGCCCTTTGGCCATACCACCGATCGAAGGGCTGCAAGGCATCGCCGCCACCTTGTCAAGATCAATGGCCACAAGCAAAACGCTGCATCCCATTCTGGCTGCGGCCAATCCCGCTTCGCATCCGGCATGTCCTGCACCGACGACAATAACATCGTATCTTTTTTCATGGCGCATCATATGCACACTATCCGTAACACCAAAGGGCCTGGGATCATTAGCAACTTGATCGCTATTGTGGTATTGTCCCCCTGTTGTCAATTGCGCTCAACGAACGACGATGGATTATATTACCTCTTCT
>JAZFSW010000339.1:0-2156 GCA_036446375.1 Desulfobacterales bacterium
GCAATCGAACCGGTAGTGGGTGGTTCGAGGAATCCAAGCAGATTCAACAGGGTTGTCTTTCCTGCCCCGTTAGGACCCAACAGGGCATAGATCCCCTCTTTTTCTATTTCCAGGGATTCGATATCCAGAATGGTCCGATCATCATATACCTTGGTAAGATTGGACAGGGCGTAAAGCATCAGATCTGGGTCCTTCCCTGAAAGAAATGAAAGAGGAGATTCATACCGAAGCTGATCCCCAGTAGAATAATACCGAGGGCTATGGCCAGGGTGAATAGACCCTTATCATATTCCAGGGCCATGGCCGTGGTAATGGTCCGGGTAAATCCTTTGGCATTTCCCCCCAACATCATGCTGATACCCACTTCGGATATGACGCGTCCATAGGCGGCAACCACCGCGGCGACGATGCCGAAACGCGCTTCCTTGAATATCACGAGAGCGATCTGCCGGCGATTGGCCCCGAGGGTCATTGCCGTTATTCGGTACCGATCATCAATCCGGCTGATCGCTGCAATGATCAGTGTCGTCACCAGGGGCAAAATCAATATCGTTTGCCCGATGACAATCGCCTTTTGCGTGTAGAGCAGATCAAGGGATCCCAGTATACCTCTCCTGGCAATAAACCCATAGACGAACAATCCGATCACTACCGTGGGAAGGGCAAGAAGCGTGTTTAAGCAGGTGATGACCAGGCGCTTCCCCGGAAAAGATTCAAAGGCAATGAAAAACCCGAGGGGGATACCCATCATCCCTGCTATCAGCGTAGATGCGCCGCTGACCTTCAGCGAAACAGCAACAATGGCAAGGATTTCCGGATCAAGGGAAATCGCCAGCAAGATCGCTGATTTAAAACTATCTAGAAGAAATTCCATTTTATGGGTTCAGGGTTCAGGGTTCATTGTTATACGCATTCGAAAGTGATCTTACTGGCCCAAGGCCTTTCCGCCTACCGATTTGTGTGCAGGATGCTCATGTGGCGGCAACGCTGAACGGTGAACGCTGAACCCTGTGAACATGGCTATTCAGGTAATGCATCCGGGTAGAATAGCTGTTTCCCCATCAGCCGGTAACTGCCAATAAGCGACTGGCCCCGGGGAGAAATCAGCCATTCGGCAAATTCCTCTGCAAGGTCGAACCGCACATGGGGGTGCAATCCGGGATTAACCGGAATAACCCCGTATGGATTGGCCAGATGGGTATCGCCTTCACACAATAGATCCAGATCAAGACCCGTCCCCCGGCCGTATCTGTACTTTATATATGTGCCCCTGTCGACAAGGATATAGGCGCCTTTTTCCTCTGCAAATGTAATGGCCTTCCCCATGCCCTGGCCGATGGAAAGGTACCATTTTTCAGATCCCATCGGCTGGGTAGACCGGATGTCGGTCCGCTTCCCCTTTCTGACGATGGTTCGGGTTCTAGTATCCATGGCCAGACCGGTTAGCTTCCAAAGGTCCTGCTCCTTGGTATGGGTGCCACTGTCGTCTCCGCGGGATACAAACGCAGCCCCTGCTCCCGCTATTTGCTTCAGGGCCGTTGCGATATCCCGCTGCCCCTTGATGTCCGCCGGATCGCCGCCAGGACCGAGAAGGACAAAATCATTGTGCATAATGGCATATCGTTTTGTGCCATACCCCTTGGACATAAAGTCCTTCTCTTTTTCCTCGGCGTGGACAAAAATGACATCCACATTACCATCCATACCATCACGGATAGCGGCCCCGGTACCCTTGGCAATAACTTTGATCCTTATACCGGTATCCTTTTCCAGTTCGGGAAGGAGCACATCCAGGAGCCCCGAGGCTTGTGTACTGGTGGTGGTTGACATCTTGAGGATCTTCTCTTTGCCATGGGCGGAAAAGGGAAAGATACAAAGGGCGAGGGCTATCCATAATGCTGTCGTTCCATGCCATTTCATTTTTTCTCTACCGGGTCCCTTTCTGTTCCGATTCAGCGCCTGTTGGATATACCATCTTCCCTGAGAGACTCAGATCATAGCCGAAAGCGTCCCCCATAAGTGTCTTGAAGCGGTCCTCGTGAAGCAAGCCTACAAATAGCTGAACCCCTTCATCAAAAAACCGATCCTTGGCAATCATCAGATCGTAGCGTTCCCAGCGGATGGGAATAAACTCCAGGCCGAGAAGCGTTGCCACA
>JAZFSW010000340.1:0-2986 GCA_036446375.1 Desulfobacterales bacterium
GTGCCACAAAGGCTCTACTGGGTGTATACGGACATTTATCGCCGCAAAGCCCACAACCGATACATTTGTCCACATCGGTCACTCTCCTGACATTGCCAAACCTTCCGTCAACGGTTAATGCCCCGGTGGGACAGGCCTTAACACATTCCGGATCGACACATTGCCGGCATTGTTCGGTTGTCAGATCGTCCGGCCAATTCTCGAAGGGATTCTGGATGACCTGTATCCTGGATAAGGAGAGGTTTACCGCTCCTTCATTTACCAGTGAACATGCCATCATACAGGATGCACACCCCTGGCATTTCTTGGGGTCGACAAGCAGATACCCCTGCGATACCGGTATCGCAGCCTTATCGCCTGCCAATGTCTCAACCGTGGCCCATGCGCTATCGATGGTGACATAACCGGATACACCGACACCGATGGCGGTCGTTCCGGCAATCTTCAGGAAATACCGGCGTGAGATGTACCCGTTCTGACCCTCCCTGTTTTCTGCATCATTTCGTTTTGTCATCCTACTATCCTCTATCTTCTGGGTTTGCGACCTTTGGCCTTTCAGCTTCAAGCCGTCATCCGGCCACCGTCTTTTGTCTTTTGACTTCTGTCATCTGTCGTCTGTTCTCTGTCCCCTACCCCTTTCCCAATCTGCCCTTCTGTTTGAGCGCATCGGCAACAGCCTCCAATCCCTGGGATTTGAGTGTGCTCTCTTTTGGATATCCCGTATGCTCTTCCCATCCCTGTAGTTTATAGAACCGGGATTTGAACCCTTCAAACCGGCTCTTGGTATTGACATAATTCCATGCCCAGTTAATCTTTCCGGGCAGGTACATTGCCGGCTCCAGGAAGGTGCCTTTTTGGGCCTTGCGGGAGTATACATAATCGGAAAAATGAACCATATCCCGATGTCTTCCCTGAAGCGTCCAGATGGCATGGTCCAGGTTCCAGATCTTCCTTCCCAGTTCAATACCATCAAGAAAACTCGTGTTTTGTCCCGTCACCGCATTGAGAAATTTCGGTTCTGATATGCCGGTAGACCCGATCTTGCCGGGAGCATTGAAATTGAGGAAATCCGGCCAGCGCATGTCGCAGAACAGAGCGGATTGTTTCCAGAATCTTGTATAGTATCGATGCCAGGATACCAGCTTGGCCATTTGGTCGGAATACATATTCCGACGGCTGAAATCCAGCATCCCCATATCTCCCTGAAACGGCACCATCTTATCTGTATAGATCTTGACGACCTTGCTTGCGCTTCCCTTTGTGTACTTCCCCATGGTCTTTGAAATGAGCGTCATGTATTTTGCACTGTTAAAATCGTGCTCGTTGATGTCCCTGTCTCCCAGGATACTGCCGTAGGTCCAGTCCAGTTGTGAGAACGGCATATGTGCCGGACACCCCCAGAAGGGGGCGTTGTGCAAAGGTCTCGGTTCTGATTCATGTCTGCGCAAAAGGTGCCTGCTATTTCAGTTCAAGGTGGAAACGGCCATCAACCTAACATTATGGTGGAACCCTCCTGGACAACCTCATCCCTCTGGTTGACGATCTGCAACCCGGTCGTGGTCAGTGTGAGTCCCGGTCGGCTCTTGGAAGCGCGTGTTGCCAAGGCTTTGTAACGGCAGCGTATGGTGTCGCCGATTTTCACCGGTGCAAGGAAAGAGGCCGTATCGTTGAGATGGCCTGCCACCATGGTGCCGCTGTCAACAGTGGTGCCGGTATCGGCACGGGTGCCGGCTGCGGCGGTATCAGGCGGTGGTGGTTCTAAGCCCCCCAGAGCAAAGCGTGCCGAAGTCCAGCGCCCGAAAGCAACGGTAAAGGCAAGCATGCCGGGTGCTATCCTCTCTCCAAACATGCTCCCTCTGGCAAACTCTGCATCCACGTATCGGGGATCATAGTCTCCGGTCAAGCCGGCGTAGTTGACGATGTCCGTTTCTGTAATGGTCCGACCGGCGGTCTCCTTCACGTCATCCGCCGGGGAATTGTCGGCTTCCGGGACCCGGGCTTGGCCGGATGCGGACGGCATGACCGGCCATGGCGTGCCAGGCAACAGCTTAAGTTCTGCACCTTTGGCGGATCCCATCCTGACAAGTGTAGAGAAGGTACCGTCATAGACAGCAACGCCCTCGTGGGTCACGACTTGAAAACGGGTGGTTACCAGACCGAATCCTTGATGCGTATGGCTAGGGGCAGTCTCGGCTACACGCCACCTGACATGAATGGTATCACCCAGCTTAAGTCCCCCCCGATAGTTGGCTTCGAAACCACTGAAATAGGATTCGGGAACGCCTCGCCCGATAATATGGGGAGCACACAGGGAGAGCATCCCGGTCGCTATACTCGAGCCCAGCAATCCGTGAGCCACCCTTGAACCATACATGCTGGTTTCCATTGCGTGCCGGTCCACGTGCGGCATATTATAGTCCTCAGTGAGGCAGGCAAAGCTGATGATGTCCGCCTCTGCTACCGTCCTGGTGATTGTCGTGCCCTCTTGGCCCACATGGTAGGACTCAAAACTAAGGGATTGATCGCTCATTGCCGCCTCCTGTCAACTGGGGAACAGATCTGGATGAATGGTCGCGAATCTTGAAAATACCTCTCTTTCCGGATCGCTGCAAGCCATTTCTCAGCGTATGTTATGCTCTCATATGGGCATTTGATGCTTTTGAGCAACGCTAATGAATCTGAAGGAAGATGTTGTTGTGTTAGCCGCCCATATGTATTGGATAATAATAGAACGCGATCGGGAAAGACGCCCTGAGACGCAAATGCAGCCACGCAGTAGATCCGTGATACCTGCCACCAGTACCAATGGATATAGACGAGCCCTTTTTCCGATGTCTGGAACACGTCGCCGGCAGACAGCGCTTGGAATGGCCATGTCTCGAATGTCCTGAGGTGTCGCCACTGACAAATCCAGGTCGTGGCGGTAAAAAGATTGCCATTTCAATGGCTTGGGCATGATTTTGAATATTTTCTCGACACTTCCGGC
>JAZFSW010000341.1:0-12442 GCA_036446375.1 Desulfobacterales bacterium
TATTTTTCTTCAGGATTCGGATCGGTTATCCGCTGGGATCCACGAATGTCCATGAGGACCTTTAACAAAGATTCCCGGGTGATCCCCTGTCGGCTAAGGAGCGCTGCGGCTTTGCCTCCCTTTCCATCGGCAATGGCCAGCAGGATATGTTCGATACTCACATACTGATCCTTCATGGCCGATGCTTCGGCAAAGGCCGTGTCGAGAATCTGTTTTGTTCGGGGCGACAGATAGATCTCTCCGGCACCGGTGATGCCCGGGAATTGATCAAGAAGGGTTCTCAATTCCTGTATGACCCCATCCGGATCGATGCCGTGCTTGTTCAGTATCGATCCGGCAATCCCTTCCGCCTCATCAAGCATGGCCACCAGCAAATGTTCCGGCTCTATCTGCTGGTGGTGTTGTTGTGATGCAAGGGACTGGGCATTCTCGATGAGCTCCTGTGACTTAATGGTGAATTTGTCTAATCGCATGTTTGTCTCCTGCAAAGGCGGCAGATCTTGATTTCGACCGCAACGCTGCACCGTGGATTCGTTGGCAAAACGAATCTCGAGAAAATGGGCCTGTCTATTCTTTCGGGAATTTGCGTCTGTGTCTTATGGATTAGATAATAAACACTGGACCTTAGATGTCAATCTTGCCCTTTATGCCAACCGGCGTTGGGAATATGCCGCTTTCATTGAGGCCGGCTTCTGCTATCGATCGCAGTCAGGACCCGTCCATTCTTCTTCGGTATCTGCGTGCCATAGTGTGACTTCGGGAAGCCATATCTGCCGTTTCCGTATCAAAAAGAAAACTATAGTCCCGAAATCGGGCTATTTCAAGCCATCATTTCCGTGTTTTCAGATGCTTATCTTGGTGCGGCCCCGGATTTACCCAGGTCTCACATCATATCTCACCGGCAAGAGAAACGCATATATGCATGGGCATCTCTCTGGACAGATATTGGGATGTTCATGTGGCTGGCGTCGGCGTTCCCGCCGGGCACCATTATCAGGCTGTTGTTGGCTGGCAGCGCCGAGGTGGCGTACCCGGAAAAAAGCTTGAAAAGTTCCGATAGAGGCAGTATTTCTGAAAAGTACGTAAAAAGGTGTCAAATGGCTCTGGAGAACGATCCCGCGAGGTCCCGGGTGATTTCAAGTCCCTTTCGCGGCTTCAGACCAGGGCAGAAGCGTCGAAAACAGCCAAAAAGGAGCGCGGGAACTCCTCTCCAAGGAAGTTGCCGCATCATGTGGAATCAGAAGCTTTAAAATGGATGTTCAGCAAAGGAGAAGAATCAATGGATCTAACTCAGTTCTCGCTGGAAGGAAAAGTAGCCCTCATTACCGGCGGCAGCCGGGGTATCGGGGAAGCCACGGCCCTCGGCTTTGCCAGAGCCGGGGCTGACGTTGTCGTAACCAGCCGGAAGCTGCCCGACCTGGAGAGGGTTGCCGGAGCGGTAAAGGATCTGGGCCGCAGATCCCTTGCCCTGGCCACCCACGTGGGTCGGATGGATCAGATCAAAGACCTCGTGGAAAAGGTTGTAGACGAATTTGGCCGCATCGACATTCTGGTAAACAATGCCGCGACCAGCATTGATGCACCGGCCATTGATCTGGAGGAAAGGGCCTGGGAGGCGGTCATGAATCTGGATCTGAAGGGGCTATTCTTCCTGAGCCAAGCCGTCGCGCGGGTGATGCGGGATAACAACGGGGGCAGCATCATCAACATTTCGTCCAGCGCTGCATACAAGCCGAGCCCGCAGAACTGTGTTTACGCCATTGCCAAGGCCGGTGTCTTGATGGCCACCAAGACGATGGCCCAACAATGGCACGCACATAATATCAGGGTCAACGGTGTTGCACCCGGTCCCACAGACACAAGACTCCTCAACGCCGGTTGGGCGAATCTTCCCGAAGAGCAGGCAAATATGATAAAGTTTGGCACCATAGCGCAGGTAATCCAGGGAAGAATCGGAGAACCGAGCGAAATTGCAGATGCGATACTTTTCCTGGCTTCAAACGCTTCCAGCTTCATCACCGGTCAAACCATTGTCGTTGACGGTGGGATGGTGTTGTAGGATCGAAGATGGAGAAACGGCCTTTTGGGCCCAACGACTGAGCCGGCAAGGTTCAGATGGAGGAGAATAGATTGATCGATTGGCGAGATAGATGCGGGAACAAACTTGTTGCTGTCGAGAAAGCCGTCGGGATCGTTGAATCAGGAAACCGGGTAGCGTTTTCCACGGAGGTGGGGGGCGGACCGATGCTGCTGACAGAGGCCCTGGCCGCCCGGCTGGGTGAAGTGAAGAACGTGGAGATTGAAGTGTGCGCCACTTCCCTCGACCCCGGGTGGTTCGATGCCGGTTGGGAAGATTCCTTCAGAGTAGTACCCCAGGCATCGGTCGACGGCGGTGCGGCGCGGTATCCCGTTGAAGAGAGGAGAGCTGACTTCAACCCTCGCCTCTTCTCCCTCTGGGGAAAGGCGCATGATGAGGGGAGACCGGGTGCCAAAGAGATAGATGTTTTCATGGTGGTCGTGTCCCCACCGGACGAGCACGGCTACTGCAGCTTTGGCGCCGATCTCTGGAGTAAAAAATGGTATGCCAGAACCGCCGGAATCGTCATTGCAGAGGTAGACGCGACGCTTATCAGGACCTATGGCGAGAATTTCATCCATGTGTCGGAAATAGACTACTTCGTAGAGACCTACTACCAGCAGTCGCCGTCGGAAACCCCGGAATCCAGGCAATGGGTGAAGCAGATGCTGGCCGAACCCGTACCGGAATACGTAAAGGCCATCGGCCATCACATCGGCACGCTGGTTCGGGATGGCGATACCCTGTGCATTGGCGTCGGCAAGATCGGCCACGCGCTGTGCGGTTTGGGCATCTTCGATGATCGGCAAGACCTGGGCTATTATGGCGAGAATATGGCGAGGGGAATCGTCAAATTGGTAAGGGACGGCGTAATCACCGGGAAACGCAAGACATTGCACCCCGGCAAGGTTGTCTGCAACAATCTCAATTCAGGGGTTCATGAGGATCTGGCCTTTGTTGCCAACAATCCCATGTTCGAATTATACCCCCAGGACTACATTACCAACATTCGGAACATCGCCGCCCATGACAATATCGTGGTTATCAACAGCGCCCTTTCCATCGACCTGACCGGTCAGATTGCCTCCGAATCGATAGGGCATCGGATGTATACCGGATCAGGAGGTCAACCCGATTTTGCGATTGGTGCCATGCAGGCGAAAGGGGGCCGCAGCATCACGATACTTCCTTCGACCGCCAGAGGCGGCCAAACCTCGCGCATCGTGCCGGCGCTGGAACCGGGGACGATCGTTACCGTGCCCCGCAATTTCGCCGATTACATTGTCAGCGAATACGGCATCGCCAGCCTTCATGGCAAGACCCAGCGGGAAAGGGCCGATGAACTGATTGCCATTGCCCACCCCGACTTTAGATCCGAGCTCAAGAAAGCAGCCCGGAAGTTATACTGGCCCTGAATCGATATGCCGGATGCTAAGCCTGGAACATGCACAGGAAGTGAAGGATCGATCTGAAAAAATGAAAATAGACGAAAAAAAATGTGTGGGCTGCGGCAATTGTGCGTCTTATTGCACCATGGGTGTGATCCGCGTTGAGAACGGCATCTCGGTTGTCAACGAAGACGAGTGTGTCGAGTGCAACACGTGTTACCGCTGCTGCGAATCTGAGAAGCTGAATACCGGAATGGTCCGCTTCCTTCGGAGGCTCCTCCGGAGAATTCGACTGCGCTACGATGCCCGGATGGATCTCTGCCCTACCGGTGCATTGGCACCGCCCGAATTGGAATGGCCGCGGACACTCCGGCGGGACTTTTCCGATCCGGCCGCCACCCATGAATCCACCGGCGGGGGAGGAAGAGGCACCGAGGAAATCAAGACCAATGATGTCACCGGCAGGATCGGTCCCGACGAAGCCGGGGTGGTTATCGACATGGGGCGTCCCGGAACAGGTGTCTTCTTTTCTGACATAGAAAAAATGACGATGGCCCTGGCCGCTTTGGACGTCAACATCGAAGAAAAAAATCCGCTAACGGCCCTGATGACGAACAGAACCCTTGGCCGATTGAATCCGGACGTTTTACAGGAAAAGGTCTTATCCGCGATTATCGAACTCCAGATGAAGCGCTCCGAATTGCCGAAGGTACTGGAAACCGTGGATCGCGTAGCCAAGGAGCTTGATACCGTTCTCAGTGTCGGCGTGTCGAGTCGCTGCAAAACCGATGGCGGTATCCCCCATGAACAGGTCTGTCTTGATGCCGGATTTCAGCCGTCGATTAACGGGAAGACAAACCTGGGTCTGGGAAGGCGTGTGGAGGAGGCGCAACAGATATGACCAACACCTTACATAGGAAAGGCAGCGCGGAATCACTTAAACACGATTTTGTGATCTTTGCGTCACCGTCGTGGCAGGTACCGGATGTTTTTGTCAAATTGGGCCGTTTTTCCCGGATCTGTCTCAAACACAGCCCGGTCAACATGAATTATGTGGATCGCGACGGCACCCATCCGGCGGATCCCCGGCGCCTCCAGGAGGTCGTGGGAGAGACGTTCGGGATGACCGCCACCTTCGATAACACAGAAGCGCTCGCAGGTGTAATCAAAGCGCTCAAGGAGGCTGATCTCGGTATCTCTATCAATGTCAGTGGTCTACTGGAAGAAGTCAAGAAATGCTGCAACATTGTCGGAATGGAGCGGCATAGCGCCGAACAGTCGTTGGGGATCTTTGGCAAAACTGAGCTGCTCCCCCAATGGCCGGTTGTGAAGATAAACTCGCTGTGCGGGCACGGTCTCGTATCGTTTAACCTGATAAACAGAGTAATCGATGAAGTAAAGACAGAAAGGATGACCCCCGAGGAAGGTGCCTACAAACTGACAAAGCCCTGCCAATGCGGTGCTTTTAATCCCACCCGGGCCAAGCAGCTATTGGAGCAGCTTCGGTTGAAGCGATGACCGTCCCATGGCCGGCCAAAGAATACAAATTAGCAGATAAAAAAATTGCCAAGCCGGCTGTCAGCCAGGCGGTTCGCCGAGGAAAAGCGCTGGTAAAGCGGCCCGATATTCGGTCCAGGGGCATTCTTAGAGCCTTTTATCCGCAATGTCAATTGCTTGGCATGGCCCGACCGCAGGCGACTGGGTCCGGCCCCGAGTGGCTCCGAGTGGCCCAGACGATATGCCATCCATAAACCGAACGGCGCTTCCTATCTCAGTTCAAAGGTATAATGGCCTGACCCGATAGTGACACAGAGAGAATCTGTCCCCATGTCTACTGTAGACACCCCTTGCGTTTCCCCCAGGACTTTCCCATTTTCCCAAATGACAGCGCCCGTCTCGAGTAGGGCAACATCCGGGCCGGAAACAGGTATATGAACTTCCCCGCGGCATCCCACCGGCAAGAAGACAGCCAGTCTCAAGCCTTCATCGCCCTTTTCCCAGGAAACGTGAACTTTCCCCCGCACCGTTTTGACCGAGGCGGTCGCATGGGTTAGATCTCCCATCAGATAGGGTCTGATACATACCGATTTCCAACCGGCCTCCAAGGGAGATAGACCGGCGATGGTTCGGTAGAACCACGCGTCTATGGACCCGAGCATGATGTGATTATGGGAATTCATCCCCCCACCGGCCAGGCTCTCCCAGCGTTCCCACAAGGTCGTTGCCCCTTCTTCGATCATGTATCCCCAACCCGGATAGGTCCTCTGGGTCGCCACCCGATAGGCCGTTTCGGCATGACCGTTTGTGGTCAGCACATCAAACAGGTATCGCGTGCCCACGATACCGGTATCCACATGGCTGTCGTTTACCCGGACCACCGCGTCCACCAACCGCCGGAGGGCGTTCTTCTTCTTGTCTTCGGGAACCATGTCCAGGTAGAGGGGCAAGGCCTGAGACGTTTGGCCGGCAGATCCCCGGGTAAGCGGACCGTTCTGGATGGTGGCATAGCGGGAACCTTCCAGAAACGTCTCGTTGAATGCGCTCTTGATCTTATCCCCCAGGTCTGAAAGGGATTGGGAGTCTTTTCTCTTTCCGAGGATGCCGGCCATGCGCGACAGCAGGAGGGTGTCATTGTAGAAATACCAGGTGGATGTCAACTCAACCGGAGTGCTCTTGGGTACAACCGATCCCGGGGGGCACCAATCGCTGTATTTTCCCAGCGTCTTGATAATGTAGCCATCGGCGCTGGCGGCCAGAAAATCGATATACCGCTTCATCGTGTCAAAGTGGTCCTCGATAATGCGCTTATCCGCACAGAAGAAATAGCAGAACCAGGCAATGGTAATATAAGCACTTCCCCACGCAGGATCGGCCGGATACAGGGGCCAGTAAGGGGGAACGACATCCGACAGGCTGCCATCGTCTTTTTGAGCAAAACGAATATCGTTCAGGTACTTCTCGTAGAAGCGTATCATATCGAAATTGTAGAACGATTCCTCGGCAGCCAACTGAGCATCCCCCATCCACCCCATCCGCTCCCCCCGCTGGGGGCAGTCGGTCGGCACACTCATCAGGTTGGACAGCTGCCCCCAGAGGGTATTTCTGTGGATCTTGTTGACGAGGGAATTGGAGCAGTGGAAATCCCCGACTTTCGACACATCCGAATGGATGAAAATCGCCTCGAGGTTCTCGATCGCCGGGACCCCGGGAAATCCGGTGATCTCTGCATACCGGAACCCATGGTAGGTGAATCGGGGTTCAAATACCTCCTCGCTGCCTCCCTTCAGTGTATATGTGTCGGTGACTTCCGCGCCCCCCAGGGTCGCAAGGCTTAGCATTCCCTTATCGTCGAGCAATTCGGCAAACCGGAGCGTTACCGTCGTGCCTGCCGGACCGCTTACGAAAAGCCTGGCCCAGCCCGTGAGGTTCTGCCTGAAGTCAAAAACGTATACGCCGGGCTTCGGACGGGTTAGGGAGCCGGCCCGGAGCGTATCGGTTGCCCGGATCGGCGGCATGGTCTGAGATGCCAACCCCGGTCCGGAGACACTTTCGGCCCGATGCCAGGCCGATGCGTCAAAGCCAGGCTCGTCCCATCCGGTCATCTCCTTTCGCCCATCATAGCACTCCCCGTAATAGAGGCCGTTTTCCATCAGGGGACCATGGGACGCCAGCCATTGATCGGAGGATACGATCAGATCCTTTTGACCATCGGCATATTCGATGGCCAATTGCACAATGCCCCTTGGCTTCTCAAAACCATAGGCCTCGATATGCCGTCCGTTGCCAAGGAGCAATCCGATGGCATTGGTGCCTTCCTTCAGCAGATCGGTGGCATCATAGGTTGAGTAAAGCGCAATTTCGCGGTAATCGGTCTGAGCCGGGTCCATCAGCCGGTTCCCAACCTTTTGACCATTGAGCCGGAGTTCATAGAATCCGAGCCCACTGACGAAAATGCGGGCCCGCTTCACTGAATTGCCTGGACTGAATTCATGTCTCAGATAGATGCCGAAGTACTGAGGGGAATCCTCTCTGAGACCATTGACCATCGTGTTGATACGGGATGGGAAGGTCCCGGCATCTGCCATACTGATCCACGCGGCAACCCAGTCCTCCTCTTCAAGTAGAGCGGTTTCGAATGTGGAAACGTCACTGAAAGGACTCTCATTGCCATTCCCATCCCACCACCGGACCCTGAAATAGTAGCGGCAGTCGCTTCCCAGGGGTATTCCCTCGTAGGGGATATTCACCATGTCCGGAGATTCGACGCGCCCGCTGTCCCACGCATCCCCGACACCGCTGTCCATGGAATCAGCGTCCGTCGAGACGAGGATCTGATAGGCCACCTGTTCTTGACCGCGGTACGAAGGCTGAAGGTTCCATGAGAACCGCGGCCTGGGAGCAACGATACCCCGGGGCCGATCAGCGTATTCACACCTTAAGTTCGTTGGAGCCGGTATTGCCGCCATGGTTACCCTCCTCAGTAGAAGCTATTTCAAAAAAGTCTTTTGGCCCAATCTCTACGGTGGGTCCTCGTTTCAAGTCTACGATCCCGCCGGTGGCGGGACCGGCGTCTTTCACTAGAACCCTAGAATCCTTGAAGCCTTGTACCCTTAGGATCATTCACCTTTCCTGGAGATGATCCCTCCCTTCTACTGTTGATACACGATTTCGCCATCGATGATGGTCATCTCCACCTCAGTGGATGGCCATTCGGATACCGGTACATGAAATAGATCTTTCTCGAAAATAGTAAGATCCGCCCATTTCCCGACAGCGATAGTGCCCAGATGGTTTTCTTTTCGAGCGGACCATGCGGGGATTTGCGTAAACCCCTTTATACCTTCTTCCAGGGTGAGTTTCTGCTCCGGATGCCATCCGCCTTCCGGCTTGCCCCCTACGGTACATCGCGCTGCTGCTGCATGAAGGCCTAACAAGGGATTGATGGATTCCACCGGTGCATCCGAGCCAAACAACATCGGAATTCCTGCATTGCTGATTGTTTTCCATGCATATCCGCCGCGTTTGCACCTTTCATGGCCCCATTTACTTTCCGCTACAGACCAATCCGTAGGCAAGAAGACCGGCTGCACGGATGCAGCTACATTCAGTGCTTTGAAAAGGGAAACATCCTGTTGCCGAAGCAGCTGTACGTGCTCGATACGATCCCTCGGGTTTTGATGGTGCCCGTTTTTTTTCCGAGCTTCTGCAATCGCCCCTAAACTATGGGTCGTTGCCTTATCGCCGATGGAATGAATGGCAACATCATATCCCCTGTTATATGCCTGAAGAATGCCTTTCGCCATTTCATCCGTTGAGGCAACCTGGATCCCTGTCTGAGACGGATTGTCATGATAGGGTTCGTGAAGCAATGCCGTTGCTGAACCCAAAGAGCCATCTGCAAAGAGCTTGATATGACCGATCCACAATCTGTCCGTACCATATCCCGGGAACAGGTTGAACTCAGAAGTCCTATCCAGAAAGGCTCCGGGAAGACAGTGATGTACACGCACCTTCAATTTCCCTTCATCTTCAAGGGAGCGCATCGCTCGCCACTGCGTAAGACCTTCCAGGCTATGCACACCGGTCAAGCCGAAACGGAGCGCATTTTCCTGGGCCGCCAGAACAGATGCCTTCCAGTCTTCCAGGGAGGGTTTGGGCATAACCCTTTCAATCAATCCCCTGGATTCCCTCAAAAGGCCGTTCGGTTTTCCCGTATCCGGGTCCCGCTCGATACGTCCACCGGGAGGATCCGGTGTATCTTGTGAGATACCGGCCAGCTTCAATGCGAACGAATTTACCCAAACCGTATGACCGCACACACGGGTCATCATCGCGGGATTGCTGGGGGTTAGATCGTCAAGATCTTCCAGTGTCGGTTCCCTCCCATTTTCCCATTGATGTTGATTCCATCCCTTTCCCAGTATCCAGTTCCCCGGTTTGTGGTTTTTTACCTCTTTGAAGATTTTTTCGCGGCAGGCGTCTAATGAAGGTTGACGATCAAGATTAATCATCGTGAGAGATGCGCCCAAGGCGCCAAAATGACAATGGGCATCCACGAGTCCCGGCGTGATTAACCGTCCCGGCAATTGCAGTATACGGGTTTTGGAACGATCCAGTGTGCTTTGGACCGCATGGTTTTCTCCGATGACGTCAATTCGATTTCCACGGATAGCCAATGCTTCCGCCCAGGGCTGTTGCGGATTTCCGGTAAAAATATGCGAAGATAAAATTGCCAAGTCCATGATTGGATATACTGCTTGTTTATGCCTACCCGTTCAATGTCAGAACGGAGGGAGAGAATGGGGGTAATCACCAAAGGCTTCTGGCGTTCTTGTAGGCAAGGATCTTCTCATCTTTTGTCAGTATCGTTGCATTTTCCTCGCGTGCTGTTGCAACAATGATCTGATCAGCCGGATCACTATGGAAAGGCTGAGGTAGCACTGTTGAACGGTATGCCAAAACGGGTGAGAGAGGAACTAATCTGAACTTTGGCATCTCGAGAGCCGTATGTATCCAATCTTCGGGGTCGCAAGAAATACCGATTCTCTTTTGCTCAAGGAGTTTACTGAATTCCCATGGAGAAATCGCAGACAAAAGAATCTCGTCGTACCCATTCACATCCCCAACGAGTCTCCTAACCTTTTGTGATAGCTTTTGTGGATTCATATGCCACCAAACCCATGTATGTGTATCGAGTATATATTTCACTTGGCGGCATCCCACATTTCCTCACCGAGAGGTGAAACAATATCATTTTCGAAGACAAGGGCATCGGCAAGCTTGCCTGGAACATGATTTGAAATGGAATCTCGATATGGAATTATCTGCGCCAGAGGTTTACCACGTTTTGTGATGACAATGATCTCTCTTGTTTTCGCAACTTGATCAATGATTTTCAGAGCATGTGACTTGAATTGGCTTATTCCCATGGTTTGCATATTATCATCTCCTTTGTATGACAATAATATAGTCAAGTAAAGTGGTCAAGTCAATAGGAATTTACGGCCGCACCCTCTATATGGCAGAACGTCTGTGTTAACGCGCGGCTGTAAGCCGTCATGTGAAACGGCTTGTTGGCCTTTGTGCCTGTCAGAACCCCTCTCTCAGGGAGTAGGCCAATTGCCAGGCCCTTTTGTCACCCGTGCGGTCAATGTGTTCGATAATGCGTTGCCTCAGATCGGCCTTCACCTCCCGCCACTCGGGATCATCAACAAGATTGTTGAGCTCGTAGGGGTCCTCCCTTAAGTCGTACAATTCATCCCCGTCATACAATGCCGCCACGTACTTGAACCGATCATGCATGACGATGCGTTGCAGGATGCGCTCACCATGTCCGTTGTGTTCGCAGATCAATTCATCCGGCCAGTCCGGATCACTGTCGCGACCGCACAACGGCAGGAGCGATCGGCTGTCCATCCCCTCCGGTACAGGGATGCCGGCAGCATCCAGCATCGTTGCGGTAACATCCATGTTGCTGACAAGCTGATTTCTTGCGGTATCTCCGGTGAAGCTGGACGGCCAACGGACGGCCAGCGGAACGCGTGCCACTTCTTCGGTGAAAGTGGATGCTTTGTCCCATAGCCCACCATGGCTTGCGACGGCATCCCCATGGTCGGCACACCAGATCACAATCGTGTTATCGGTTGCCCCGGACACATCGAGAGCATCAAGAACGATCCCGACAGCTGCATCGGTCTGCAGACCTTGACCATAGGCCCTTGCGAGGATTTTCTGCCAAATGGACCAGTCTTTCCATTCCTTTGCGCCGGGATGGTTGAGATCGCGATGCATGTAATGGCGCAGTGGGCGCCCTGAAAGATCGTCGCGAAAGCTGGGATACTCCGGAATGCTCGCCGGATCGATCATGGATGCAAACGGCTCTGTGGGGTAAAACGGGTGGTGCGGTCCCCAGAAGCTGGCGACCAGACTCCATGGCTGGGAGCCCCCAGCCAACTCCCTGATTTTGTCTGCGGCCAGATGGGCAACAAATTGTTCCTCGTGGGCCTCGGGTGGCCCCTCCAGCACGCCGCTGCCATTCATAAAGTACCACGGTGATTCGTGATGCAGCGTGAGTGTCTGGCCGGCCCACTCCGGATGATTGAGATTATGCTCAATGCGGGCACGCGCGTCACCCAGGCCGCGTTCTTCCGCGTACCTTCCGTATGCATCGGACATGTAGATCTTGCCATAGTCCGGCAGACTCCACCCTTCGATATCAAAGTCCGTCGGCAACCGGCTATGATCGCAGTGCCATTTCCCCACGTAGGCATTGCGGTACCCCTCTCGTGCCAGATAGTGGCTGTAGAGCTGCTGGTCCGATTTGAAGCCGCCGCCACCATCGGTGTTTCGAATCAAGCCGTGCTTGCTGGGGTAGAGCCCGGTCATCATGCTTGATCGTGCCGGTGTGCAGATCGGACTCACCGTATATGCCCGATCGAAGCGGACTCCTTGTGAGGTGAACTGGTCAAAGTGCGGCCACACATACTCAAATTCGCCGGGGCGATGATGCTTATGGAATGCATGATGATCCGTGATAATCAGAAGGATGTTCGGTTTCTCGCTGATGGACATCTTCTTCCTTTCTGCCAACGGCCGCTAGTCAGCCGTGCGGTCTTTTGCATCGGCTGTAACAACCTTGGCGGCGAAACTCTCGTAGCTGAACACCGCTTGAGACGAATCAATGGTTGCCATGAAGTCTTCCAGACGGTCGAAAGCTCTGGTGACGCTCCTGTCCCGTTTGTATCGCTGGTAGGGCGCCTCCGATTCAACCTCTTTCCCATGGCTACAATATGCTGTCGTGGTCCGCCCCCAATCGGAGGGACCCCAGGGGAGTCTGCAATCAGTTTCTATTCACATCTACCAGTAGATGTAGCGGTTGAAGACGGATCGGCTGTGGGAGTCCAGGGCTTCCAGGTCCGGAATGCGGTATCGGTTACCGTCAGCGTCCCGGATCAACCGGCCCGTGGGGCCGCTTAGG
>JAZFSW010000342.1:0-2585 GCA_036446375.1 Desulfobacterales bacterium
AATTTGTTTAAACTTTTTTTGCTTTGAAGCAAAAATGATTTGACATCTGGTCCAGCCGTCGACAGGTTTCATAAAGGTATTCGCGTTGTATCCGCAGACAGGTTTCTTCAGGGTCTGATCTGAGCAGACCGCTTTCCGTTCTCCAGAACATGGGTAAACTCCAACAATCCTCATGTCTCTGGATCCAATTATCGGTTGACTCTGACCACCGCAATCGCATAGTTATCCTGTGGGAAGCGTATACACCATCAAAGGTAAACAAGGTATGGATTATGCCAGAAAATGATATCGTCGGACTGGGACTTGCCAATGTAGACGTGGTGCTTCGGCGGCATGAGATGCCCACCAGCTGGGAAAACCCCGGCCTTACGAGCGGATTTGCCCTCGCTGATGGCGGGCCTGCCGGTACAGCCTGTGCCGTTGCGGCCACACTTGGTGTGCCGTCAGGGATGATAGATACCATCGGAAACGATGATATAGCCGAGATCAAGCTGAAATCACTGGAGCGAGCCGGTGTGGATGTCAGTCAGCTGGTTGAAAGGCAGGCGCCGGAGGATCATGTGGTTATTGTCTTCGTGCAGGAAGACACCGGTGACCGGTTCTTCTCATTCGTGACAGGGTTCCTGTCCCAGCCCCTCTTACCGGATGAGCTGGACCGGGACTATATCACCGCCGCTCAATACCTCCACCTCGACTGCACCCATCCGAAGGCAGCATTGCAGGCGGCACGCTGGATGCACGAGGAAGGCAAGACCGTGGTTCTCGATGCGTCTGCCACCAACCGGCCCGTTCCCGACTATATACGGGAATTGGTGGGGGAAACCGATGTGTTGATCTGTGGATCGGGTTTCGGTGCCATGCTGACCGGACAAAAGGAGCTCTATCCGGCCGGAAGGGCGATCCTCGATATAGGACCCCGTATCGTTGTCCAGACCGAAGGCGTTGATGGCAGCTACACGGTCACCGCAGACGAGGAGTTTCATATCCCGGCCTTTGAAATCGATGTGATCGATACCTGTGGAGCCGGTGATGTGTTCCATGGCGCGTATCTCGTCGGTCTTGTGAAGGAGTGGGACCTTAAGAGAATCGCCACGTTTGCCTCGGCCGTTGCCGGGATTCACAGTACCGTTCTAGGCAACCGGAAGGGGATACCCAGCATGGAGGAAGTTGAAACATTCCTACGAGAACGCGGCCAGTGATGATGGTTTAGAGCATTGGTATCGCCACAAAGGCACCAAGGCACCAAGACAGCAGAGAGAGATAATAAAGTCGTCTTAAAGTAAACACTTGACCCTTCATATGAATCGTGGCTTCTCAATAAGTTCTGGCAATCACCACGATATCAGACTTTCCTGGATGGGCGCTACGCTTCACTTCGTGTCCCGCCGTCGCGGGAATGACTTGTGATATTGGAGTATTATCTCTCTTCTGTCATTCCTGCGAAGGCAGGAATCCAGGCGGTGTGCCCAAGCATATTGAGAAGTTACCTTGAATCCTCTTATCCAACTGAACTGGAGAAGAACCTCGGATATTAACCGCTCTGAAATGACGTGGCTCTCTGCTTACAAACCTTCTTCGTGCCTTCGTGACTTTGTGGCCATATTCTTCATAGATAGCAACCATAAAAGGAGAGACCGATGAACAGAATTGGGATTGTACATAATTATTGGGGAACTGACTTTACGGCAAATCCGGATCTATACTGCAGCAGGATCTCCCGGGCGGCGAGTATCGGATTTAATCTATTGACCGTGCAGATGGATGCCATATTCTACGCGAAGGATGACAAGCAGAGGCTTCTCGATACGGCGGAAAAGGAAGACGTCAAGCTCAACTACTCCGGCGGCATGGGACCGAATATGGATATCTGTTCTGAGTCTGCCGAGGACCGGGAGCGAGGAATAGCACACATGCAGAATGCCGCCCGCCTGATCGCAGACATGCAGGAAGGTGCGGAGTTTGCCGGTGCGATTACAGGGGTGTTCCGGGATGAACTCAAGGGAAGGAGCCGGGAGAAATGCTGGGAGAACAGCGTCAACAGTATGAAGGAGATTATCAAAGCGGCTGAAGACGGTGGCGTTATCTTCAGCTTGGAGGTCTTGAATCGCTTCGAGCATTTCCTCATCAACACCTGTGATGAAGCCCTCCGGTATGTTGAAGCGGTCGGCAGCCCCAACCTGAAGATACTGCTGGATACCTATCACATGAATATCGAGGAAGACAGCATCGGTGAAGCCATTGTTAAGGGAGGAGACAAGATCGGTCTTTTCCATGTCGGTGAAAACAATCGCAACGTTCCAGGCCGAGGCCATATCCCGTGGGATGAGGTGGTCGGCGCGCTGAAACAGATTGATTACCAGGGGGATACCGTGATGGAACCTGTCGTTCTGGCGGGAGGAGCGACCGGCGGATCGATGGCGATCCACAGAGATCTCACCGGCGGGAAGGACCTGGATGACCTGGCCCGGGAAGGGTTGGAGTTCTATAAGGGTAAGCTCGCGTCTGTATAGGGTGGGGTTCGGGGTTCAGGGTTCGAGGTTCAGGGTTCAGGGTTCGGGGTTCAGGGTTCAGGGTTCGGGGTTCAG
>JAZFSW010000343.1:0-7185 GCA_036446375.1 Desulfobacterales bacterium
CAGGACCGGGCTGACAACAATACCGGTAGAATAGCAATTCTTGAGAATCAGAATATGTTGCTTCAAGGACAGATCGATGGCAATACCGGGGTTACGCTAGACCTTCAGGGTCAGATTAGCGGGAATCTCTTGCTTATCGACGCTCTTGAACAGCAGAATGTGTTCCTGCAGGATGACATTGTTGCCAACACCCATCGGATTGGGGATCTTCAAGGCCTGATTAACACCAGTGCGACTGCAATAGGAAACCATACGGATCTGATAGACGGTCTTCAGGCAGAAATCAATGCCAATATCGCTCACATCGCGCTTAATGCGGCGGATGTGACTGCTTTGGAAGTCGACTATGGCGACCTGCAGGTATCCATTCAAACGGACGTGGAAACAATGCAGGACCACCTAGGGGCACTTGAAGCTGAGCTGATGGTCCAGAAGGCCGCTTTTGACGATTTTGAAGTCCAATATGAGATAGACAGAGGAACCATTCAATCGGAAATCAATGCACTGATGGGTGAACTGGATTCAGTCATAGCCCGGGTAAATACGACTGAGGTGGGGCTAGATGCTGTCGATCTATTGGGGCTTAGCTCAATCCTGGGTCAGATAGCTACGCTGGAAAACCAGTACGCTACATTGAATGGTACGTATGCGTCCCTATCCAATCGCGTTGACCGGCACTATCATGTATATTATTCTTACTATTTTGGCTATAGCTATGCACGTCGCACCACGTTCGCCATGACGTATTGAGCGATACTATTATAGCTCCAATATAACCTAACCGAGCCCGGAACAAGCTTCAGTGCCTGTTCCGGGTTTTTTCGTGCCATTCTGGCCCGCATGATTGTGGGCATAGGATCAATCATCCGGTGGCGTCACCGCATGTTGCAGATGCGATTGGAAATACGAATCGATCTCGGGGGGAACAGACGTAAAGCGAACAATGCCGATCTGCCCGTCTTCCTCCCCGCACTCGATTATCTTTCCATAGAACCCTTTTGTGGACAGCCTTTCGTCTACATTCCCCAGATTCATCCTTAGATTGGCCAATATCTCGACCGGGGTGTCAAACAGGATCTCTGCGCTGTTTTCCGAAAGCCGAACCACGGTTCCCTTGAATGTCTTCTTCTCAGCATTTTCGACGTCAGCCCCCCGGTACCACACGGGTATCTCCCGTGCCAGTGTTACCAGAGCGGGCGATCTTTCTTCCAGAGCAATGTTGAACCGCCCTGAAATGCCACTAACACCGTAGATTCTCAAAGGCCGTTCCGTACCTTTGGGAAGAATATCCATCTGGGCGCTGATGCGCACCTTCTCACCAACCTGTTGGTGCATGGGTTCGGATATGAAGATCTGTCCGCCCACGGTATACGCTTCAATCCTGCTGGTCAGGTTTACGCCGTTTCCAACAACCGAATACTTGACCCGTTTGTCTGAACCGATGTTGCCCACAATCACCTCGGCATCGTGAAGACCAATTCCCATTTCCAATTCGGGAAGGCCACGAGCCCGGTTCTCCTCATTTACATGATCCATGGCATTTTGCATTGATATGGCACAGGCAATCGCCCCCTGGGCTCTATCGGCCATCAACTTGGGTGCACCAAAGATGACAAACAATGAATCACCGAGAATCTCTATGATCGTTCCCTGGTACGGGTCGATGATATCCACCATTATCTTGAAATAGGTGTTTAACATCCTGACAACATCTTCAGGGCTCATGTGTTCGGAGATACCTGTAAACCCCCTCAGATCGCTGATCATAATGGAAACGCGCTTCTTCTCACCACCGAGATTCAGCCCTGAAGGATCCTTGAGGAGTGACTCCATAACCTCGTCCGACACATAACGACCAAACAGCTTCTGAAGGAATTTCGTCAGCTTCGTCGCTTCTCTCTCGGCCTCACGCAGTTTTTCCTCGGTCTGTTTACGCGCGGTAATATCTTTGGAGATGACGGTCACATAGATGGGCTTTCCGCCGACCTCCCGGACAGGGCTGAATGTCCTGATAAAAAAGGTGCCATCCCTGTCACTTCTATGCTCATGCTGGGTAGACCGGCCGGTGCTGAAGACGTCTTCCACTTTCAGCCTGAAGGCTTCCGCATCTGCTTTGGAATGAAACTCTGCGTACCGGTGCCCTATGGCTTCGTCTATCCTGCAGCCAAGTCTGGATAGATGCCTTCCGTTTACAAAAAGATACCGACATTCACTGTTGACCAGGTATATTGAATCATCCGTGGATTCCACCAGGGAGCGGTATCTTCTCTCACTGTCCCGAATAACTTCCTCTGCCTGTTTCCTTTTGCTGATATCATGAATAGCGGCAAGAATAGCATCTTTACCATCAACCGCTATTCTGCTTGAGTAGACCTCTACAGGAACCTCCGAGCCATCCTTTCGAATGTCGGTGATTTCATATACCGGTTCCATTTCCTTCGGCCACTTTTTCCGACGCGCGGAAAGGATATGTCTGTCCTTCGGACTGATAAACGCCAGGATGTCTTTCCCTATGGCTTCATCTATTTCTTTCAACCCATGCAGCGCCAGCCAGGGCCGATTGACTTCGATGATCCGCCCGTCCTGGGTGAGACTTTTTGCCTGATTGGAATCCTCAAATAGTGTCCGATATCTTTTCTCACTTTCCCGCAGATCGCCCTCTGCATGTAAGCGATGGGCGACTTCTTTTTCTATCTGAGCAACTTTCAGCGTCAATTCGTCATGGGCTTCTTGCAGTCCCTGCTTTTCTTTGCGCAGGAGATCTTCGGTTTCCTTGATCCTGAGCATGACCTTCACCTGAGCAACCATCTCCTCCTTGGCAAATGGCTTTGCCAGGAAAGCGTCCGCGCCCACTTCCAGGCCTTTGACCCGGGTGACCGTGTCATTCCCCATCGCCGAGAGCATAATCACCGGGATATGTCTGGTTCTGCTATCAGATTTGAGTCGTCGGCAGGTTTCAAATCCATCCATCACTGGCATTCTTATATCCAGCAGAATGGCATCCGGCAATTCATCCCGGATTTTCTCTATCGCCTCTACACCAGATTGGGCGGTCAAGATCGTGCCGTCCGGAAATGCCGACGCCAGCAAAGCTGAGGTGGTAAGCAGGTTGTCCTGTTCATCATCAACCGTAATAATCTTCAGCATACCCTTCCGCTCCTTCGTTCCTGGATGATTAATGGATCCTTTTTCCCAAAGCCCCGGTGCGCCATCAACACTCTCGGGTATCACGAGGGCTCTTCTTCCCCATAAAAAAACGCCTTCAGCATACTTTCAACCTGAGGCGTATTGTTTGGAGTTGGCAACCCGGCTGTCATGTTCCGATGAAACGGAATTTAGACCCGTGGTTTTGCGTCGCCGCCTTTTGGTGGTTTTGCCGATTCGTTCTGTATTTTGATTGCCTGGAACGTAGATGAGATGGGGTGAATTGTCAAGCAATTAATATTGCTTACGTCTCTTGAAGCATCAAAAAGCCCCCTGGTATCCGTCGATGCCAGGAGGCAGAAAGAGGAGAAAAGATGAAACTTACCACACGTTCAATATATACATCGGCATACAGGCGGATAACTTTAGTCTACAATTGCGGAAGCGGACATGAATCGGCTTGATCCTTACATCCGGATTCTGATATGATAGAAGTTTTCTTGATCATCGTGCCGCATAGCTTCTCAGGCATTCGATGAGACAATGGGCATCATTACAGCCGATAGCCAGGAAGGCCTTTCGGTTTTGGAATTCCCCGCCGAAAGCGGGCGGGGGAATTCCGACTATAAGAAATTCCACCCGTCTGTATTCGCTCGCTATTCAGTTCAATGGCAGGATCTGTGGAGGCCTGAAAATGAATAGAATGAACCTGTTGGTATCTGTGTTGATCTTCTCTTTCGCCACCCCTGCGATCTGCTGGGGCGATCAAACGATTCTTGCCGGAAAGGTCAACGCTGCGCCGGTGATTGATGGTAACAGCAATGACACCGAATGGGAGAATACATCGCCCATCGTAACGCATGACCGGGTTGCCGGTATTGATGTGTCTCTAAGCGCCGTATACACGGATGAGAAACTCTTTTTTCTTGTTGAATTTCCCGATCCTACCGAATCGCGGAGCCATAAGCCATGGATCTGGGATAAGAACCAGGAGACATATATAATGGGGTCCGACCGGGGAGACTGTTTTGTTTTCAAATGGAATATGTCTCAGAAATTAAAGGATTTGCGTGTAAATTCCGATGAACCCTATAGGGCAGATATCTGGTTCTGGAAGGCGGGCAGAACCGATCCGGGTGGTTACGCAGACGATAAGATGCAGGTGTTGAGTCTGTCACCATCGGCACGGGCGGTAAAACTGATCAGCCAAACCGGTAGAATCATCTATCTAAACAGAACAGGCGACACAGGCGCATCGGCCTACAGAAACAAACTCCATATCGAGTTTAGCGGTGACCGATTGCCTCAGTATGTACCCCAAACGCCCACAGGAAGCCGGGCAGATATCAAAGCCAAGGGCCATTGGTCAAAGGGCAGATGGATCCTTGAGTTTTCACGAAAACGCGATACCGGACATAACGATGATATTCAATTTACCACCGGTAAAAGATACCTTTTCGGTATCAGCAGATATGAGATAGCCGGGCGGGCTCCGGACCCCAATACCACCCAGCCCCTGTATGGCGCCGGGGATATATCTGAGAATCTTATTCTGGAATTTGGCCGCTAAACGGATGGCGGTCATTCAGCTATCCACAAGGAGGATGGTTCCGTTATGTCCTTTCGAACCGCTCGTAATGTCGGACTAGGAATATTGCTGTTAATTATCGTTGCCATCGGTCTTGTCCCCTCCCTGATCGTGCACAACCTTTCTGAATCAAACGATACGATTTCCTCTGAACTGTCGGCACTGTTGAATAGAATGGAAGCCAAAGACCGGATTGAAGCATCCAGAGAGCAGTTTGACGATTTTGTAAAGGGAACGAGCCGGGATGTCGCACCCATCATTGACAATATGGATCGTGTGATTCTGCTGGCTGGAGACTTCACGTTGCATGGTACGGGCAGGGCTCGGCAAGAAGAGGGGGCCGACATTCGTATCTTCATCGCAAGCGCCAAACGATTTAGAGCGGCTGTGAAGACCTACGCGAAAGAAGCCCTGTATGACCCCTCTTCCGACAACGCGCTCCAGTTAGAAATCATCGCTATCGATGCAAAGATCGATGCATACAAAACCATGTCCCATATTATTGAAAAAGACACCATCTCCCACATAGAAAATGCGCAGACGGTCCTCACACAGGTTCTGCGTACCGGTCAGAGACTATCCCTGTTTGGATTGGTTCTGGGTGTTATGGCTGGCCTGATCGCATCTTTTTACATGGCACGCAGCCTGAACCGACCGGTTCGCCAACTGGTCGACGGCACAAAACGAATTGCAAGAGGAGACCTGTCTTTCAGGGTGAATGCGACATCCAAGGACGAGATCGGCCAGCTGGCCGCAGCGTTTGATGAGATGAGCGATAACCTGCAGACGGCATACGCAAACCTTCAGGATGAAATAGCTGCTCATAAGCTGGATGGTGATGCGTTGCGAAATAGTGAAGAGAAGTATCGGACCATTCTCGAAAACATCGAAGATGGCTACTTTGAGGTTGATCTCAAGGGCAATTTTACCTTTTTCAACAACGCGTTGTGTAACCACTATGGATATCCAAGACAAGAGCTCATGGGTATGAATTACCGCGAATATACCGATGATGAGAATGCCAGAAAGTTGCTCGATATATTCAATAGTACATTTGTTGCCGGGCAAAGGAGAGCACCCATTGAATTCCAGATCAGGGCAAAGGACGGGGAAAAAAGAGTGCTTGAAACGCCGGTGTCATTAATGCGAGATGAAAATGGCGACACCATCGGATTCCGGGGTCTTGCACGGGACCTGACGGAGCGCAGAAACCTGGAATCCCAACTCCTGCGGGCGCAAAAGATGGAAGCCATCGGCACACTGGCCGGGGGGGTTGCACACGATCTCAACAATATTCTGTCCGGTATTGTGAGTTACCCCGAGGTGCTCCTCTTGGATATACCGTTGGACAGTCCCTTGAGGAGCCCGCTCCTTACCATTCAAAAATCCGGGGAAAAGGCCGCCACAATCGTACAGGACCTCCTGACACTGGCTAGAAGAGGGGTTGCGGTTGAAGAAATCGTCAATCTCAATACTATTGTTTCCGACTATGTAATGGGCCCCGAAAACCAACGATTGCAGTCGTTTCATCCCAAGGTTCAATTTGAGATTCATCTGGATAGACAGCCACCGAATATATTGGGGTCACCGGTCCATCTGTCCAAAATCGTTATGAATCTGGTTTCCAATGCGGCCGAAGCGATGCCGGAGGGTGGCACAATCACGCTATCGACTGCCAACCAATATCTCGATAGACCGGTAAGGGGCTATGATGATGTTGAAAAAGGCAAATATGTTGTGCTGAGTGTGAAAGATACCGGGATAGGGATCTCTCCCGAAGACCAGTTGAAGATATTTGAACCCTTTCATACCCGGAAAGTAATGGGGAGAAGCGGAACCGGATTGGGCATGGCTGTCGTATGGGGAACGATCCAGGACCATAACGGCTATATTGACATCGAAAGCACCGTGGGTAAGGGAACCGAATTCCTGCTCTATTTCCCGGTAACCGAAGAGACAATCGAAGAAGATGAATCCCTGGTGTCCATTGACGCGTACAAGAGCGATGGAGAATCCATCCTCGTTGTCGACGATGTAAAAGAGCAGAGAGATATCGCCACTGTCATGTTAACAAAACTCGGATATTCCGTGGTCTCTGCTTCCAGCGGCGAAGAGGCCGTTGAGTATATGAATGGTCATTCCGTGGATCTATTGGTCCTGGATATGATTATGGATCCGGGTATTGACGGCCTTGAAACATATGAGCGGATTCTGAAGCTGCATCCCGGCCAGAAAGCGATCGTCGCCAGCGGGTTCTCCGAAACAGGAAGGGTCAAGGAGATGCAGAGAATGGGTGCCAGTCAATACCTGAAGAAACCCTACACACTGGAAAATGTTGGGCTTGCGGCAAAAGGCGCCTTGGCAGAATAGTATCGGTGCATTCAGCCGGGACATCGATGTATGTCTGCCTTTGAACGACAATTATCGATGACTGATTCGGATACACTCCTTTC
>JAZFSW010000344.1:0-3785 GCA_036446375.1 Desulfobacterales bacterium
GCCGAACCCAGGTTGCCGCATTGTTCCAGGGGATATCCGTTTACCATGCCAAACAGAAAGCCGGATGCCCAGAGATCTCCGGCACCCGTTGTGTCCACGGCATCCCCGGTTCCCATTGGTTCTATCTTCAATGTTTCGCCATCCCGGGATATATAGCTTCCTCTTTTCCCGATTTTTAGAACAGCAAGCGGTGCCTTTTCTGAAAGCGCTTTGATCGCCCTGGCTTCATCCGTGTGACCGGTGAAGGCGCGTGCTTCATCTTCATTTGCTATGAGAATGTCGACGGCGTCGGCCACAATTTCTTCCAGGAACCCTTTGTTTTCCTCGACGATGGTATAGCTAGCAAGATCCAGAGAAACAGTGGCATTGGCCTTTTTTGCCTGGGCCAGTGCGGTGCGCAGGACCGCTTTGTTGTGGATCAGATACCCTTCAATATGAACGATGGCCGCTTGATCAAAGGCGGAGGGCGTCATTTCGGCCGGGGCGGTTTCTGAGGCCGCGCCGAGAAAAGTAAACATGGTCCGCTGAGCGTCCGGGGTGATAATGGAAAGGACTTTCCCCGTAGGCAATGGTGAAGTGAAAAGCATCGGCTCTACCTGGTTCTTTTCAAGCTCCGTGCGTATCAGATCCCCATAGGCGTCTTCTCCACACTTTCCGATAAAACGGGCAACCCCACCGAGTTTTCCGATACCGATAATCGTGTTACACGCCGAACCACCGGGTACCAGAGCGGGCTGACCGGTAATCTGCTCCAGGGTCTGGTCGATAAACTCGCTGTCAACCAGGGTCATAGCCCCCTTTGCGCCGCCGATGGTTTGCAGGAATTCATCGCTTTCATGAGAAAGTATATCCACCAGCGCCGATCCAATACCCACGATCCGCTTCTCTTCTTTCACTGCCGGCTCAACCATGCCCCTCCTTTTCTCTTACCATATCAGGCCCTTGTGAATCCAACCCCGGTCACCATCGGCATGCTCTACCTGAAGCCAATTGTCCTTTTGCTTCAGGATCCTAAAGGGGATTCCCTTCCCAACGGTAAATGAAATCTTAAACGACATCCCCGGACCGGATCGGACATTTGCTTTGCTTTTCGCCGTAATTGCCGATGGGATTTTGGCAACAAGAGACTTATGGACCCACCCCGTGTCGCCCTCGAAATCCTGAAATAAGTACCATGCCCCGGTCTTTTTGGTGATCATTAACGGATGGTATTTTTCCACCTGCCACAGGATTTCGTACTGGGTCCCGGGTCCGGAGCGTATGTTGGCATTCGGGACCGATACGGTTAGCCTTTCAGCTCCTGCCACAGCGGTACCGATAGTGAGCAGACCCATGCCGATGGCAAACCACCGTCTCATACGCAAAACGCCTCACAATAATCCATTCAAATAAACCGAAATTATAGCCAGTGGGCTTGTAAATCGTCGGTGATGATAGCCTCAGCAGGGGGGTCTTGTCAATATGATGGAAGGATTTTCAAGAGGTCAGGGCCTATCGGGTGTGCCCCGGTATCTCGTAGGTTGCGCAGGAACCGTTGGAACAGCTTCGGGAGTGAGTGCTCACACCGGTGTTGCTTCCGGAAGCATCACCCATTCTGGTACTGGTTGTGCTGATGATTCTTTCAAAATCTTCAGAATCACAGTGCGTGCACTTAAGATCAACCGTTTCATCCCGGTTCATCACGAGCAGCTCAAAATAGTCATCGCATTTCATGCATTTGAATTCATATATCGGCATGGGATCGTTCCTGTTACGTCGGTGATTGTATCCGTGATCCAATGACAGGAATTCTAGTAAGATTTCACGGAATTGTCAAGAATCCGATTGTTATTGCTGAACCGCGTTGGTTTCGGTGTTTACCGGCAGGCGTATGACGAATCGGACAGTGTCTTCGTCGGCATCTTCAAGGGTGATGGTACCCCCATGACGCTGGACAATCTCATGGCAGATATATAGCCCCAGCCCGGTCCCTTCACCGACCTCTTTGGTGGTGAAGAAAGGCTTGAAGATGTCGCTTCGGATGGATTTCGGTATTTGCGAACCGGTATTTGTGCATTCGATCACCACCTGGTTGTTGTCTTCATCGTTGCGTGTGGTGAGGAAGATCGATCCGGATGAATCGGTGATGGCCTGGATGGCGTTCTTGATGATATTGATCGCCACCTGGCCCAGATTCGCGAAATTACCTTGAATATCCGGTAGATCCGGTGCGAAGTCTTCAACGATGTTGAGGTCCCGGTCTTTATACTGACTGCGGAGAATTCGCAGCGCATCCTTAACAACGGTATTGATATTCACCGTTTCCGAATAGGTCTGGGTCTGTCGGGATAAACCCAGCAGGGCTGATACGATCGTTTTTGCCCGGCGAAGTTCCTTATCGGCAAATTTCAGATCATCCATCAAATCGGCGTCAGGGGGCTGGGTGCCGTCCCATTGGGTCAGATCTTCGATGGTGGATTGCAGCAAGCTGGTAACGCTGGCCAGAGGATTGTTCAGCTCATGAGCGGCTCCGGCCACGAGCTGACCGATGGCGGCAAGACTTTCCGAACGGATCAGTTGATCCTGGGTTCGTTCTTTTTCATGGAGTGCCATTTTGAGTGCCCCGGTTCGCTCCTCGACTTTCTGTTCAAGGTTTCTGTTAAGATCATCGATTTCTTTGTAGGACCGCGCATTTTCTTCTGCCAGCGCTGTCTGGTTGGATAGGGTCTCCAGAAGGTCCACATCCGTTGTCGAAAAGGAATCTCCGGAGCGTTTATCCCCCAGCATAACGAAGCCATTCAGCGTATTTTCAAACACCAGGGGTAGGGCGATTTCCGCATGCAATAGGTCCATTTCAGCGAGGATATTCCCGGAATCCGACAGTGTTTTGGCCTGTAGAAGGGTTTTCTCATTACCGGCTTGCCGGTGCTTTCCATCGCCTGGATCAGGGGGGACGCGTGTCCAAAGGACAGGGCGTGTATCGCACGATAGTCGGTTCCCCGGGTGGCGAAATTTCTGAAACCGGATCCATTCACCTCGGCAAGAAACAGGGCGCAGGTATTGACCTTCATCACATTGACCACGGTATCGAGCAGACATTCTGCAATACCCTCAATGTCGAGAACCGATGCTATGGTCTGACTGACCTGTTTTAGGGTCTTCTGGTAATCGTATTTTCCCTTGGAAAAGAGATGATCGACGAAGATCTGTATCCGGCTTTTCAGAGGGCCGAAGACAAAGGTGATGAGCAGGAAGAAAAACATCTGAAAATAGAGGGTCTCGGATAGTCTGAACCCTTCCATGATTTTAGACGCCACAAGAATGATCAGGGCATACAGACAGGTGAGAAATGCGGTAAGTATCGAGTAAATCAGCCCTTTTTTAAGCAGGAGATTCATGTCGAGGATGTTGAATCGAAACAGCCCGATCCCAAAAACAATCAGGGGCAGAAAGCTCAGGTTTCCTGGTGGATAGAAGGAATAGCCGTAGATAGGGAGAATGTTTAAACCGTTCATCACCCCCATCACCCCGAATCCTGCAAGAACATATTTCAGTTTGTTTTTCTGTATGCTGCTTTTCTCCTTGCGTATGGCCGTGTAGATCAGGACCAGAACATATAGGGTTTCCAATAATGCCCCCAGGCCGAAGAAGCCATAAAGGGGGCCGCCCCTGGCGAAGAAGCCGAAATAATGTGCCTCCATTGATGCAATGTAAAGGGGGGACTGGGTGAACCACATCAGCACAAACGCGTAGAAGTATGCCGATCGAATCAGCCATCTTCGGCCCTGGATATTGAGGTGTTCATG
>JAZFSW010000345.1:0-2970 GCA_036446375.1 Desulfobacterales bacterium
CCTCGCCGAACCGGCAATGCCGGAATTCGAGCAACCCGAGGCACTCATGTCTGCCATCATACCCGATGAACCGGTGATTGCCGTTTACATCGCCGGTGAAGGGGTCCTGTATTTCCGCGAATCTGAGATTCACCCCCGACATCGATAGAGAAAAGGGCCGAAAAAGCCAGCCCATACGCGACCCCACGTGCTACTCCGGCGCACTGTGCGCTATTCTATCATCACGCCTTTGCTGCCAGGTCCGACATGCTGCCGGGACCATGGGGGTACATCGACGCATTGCGCAGCATGAAGGCAGGACCGAGGATGCCATTTATGGCGGCGTTTTCGCCATAGGTATGCTCTTTCATCCAACCAAAGGTCTCGCGGTTCTTTCCGAGTCTGGTCAGCCCTGCGGCTGTCTGTATCGCCGTATCCCGAACCGCATCTTTGGATGCCACCTGCTGAACAATGCCGGCTGCAAGGGCGTCCGTGGCCGTCCAGCGTCTGGCAAACTGAACCGTTTCAAAGAAGGCATTCATCGGGATTTTATGCCGGAATAGGGCGAGCTCCGGTTCCGGTATGGTCATACCGAGTTCGATCTCGTTGGCACACAGGTACCCGCGATCTTCCCTCATCACGCGAATATCGTGGCACAAAGCGATCATGAAGCCTGCCCCGAATGCGTGGCCGTTGACGGCACAGATGGTGGGCATTGGGAAAGTAATCATTCTGGCAAACAGGGTCATCGCCTCTTTCCCGAAAACCGTGCGATCACCCCCCGGATGTTCGCCTTCCGAGGACAACCACGCCAGATCCAGTCCGTTTGAGAAAAACTTTTCGCTGTCGGAAACCGTTACCAGTGCCGCCGCGCCCTCGGATGCCGCTACCTCGTCCAGTGCTTCATCAAAAGCCCTGACAAACGTGGTATTCCACCGATTCTCGCCCGCAGCCATGGTCAATACAAATACCTCATCCTTCTTTTCTAACCGTATCATCATCGCCTCCACTGTTTTCCGAGTTAATCTGCTGTCGATAGGAACGCCAACCACAACCTGCAAAGCGGCAGAGCAGGGCAGGGGCGCGAGCCGTTGTCGTGATACCTTCCGAGCCACACGATTTTGCGACTGGCTGGTAGAACCATCGGCTATTTTCGGAGACTTGTCAATATCAGGGGGATATTCGGATCCCCGGGCGAGGATCGGCCCACCCCACAAACCTGATTCCATACGAAATGGATCCGAAACAGGACTGAACCATCACCCAATGTCTTTGTTTATTATAGGATACGTAACATGCGGATGTAATAAGAGAAACAGTATCAAGAGGAAGTGTTCGGTCCATCACATTCCCGGGGATTTACCATCACCCGACTCAGGGGTTCCATCACACTCAGGATTCATGATTCATCGATAGGGCATACGGTTCTTTCGGGGATTGTGGGAACGGAAAAGGGCAGGACCACTGCTGATCCCGCCCATTAAACCCCGTCTACCGATGATGCTAATCACTGCAGAGACAGGGATAGGATTTGACATAGAATCCACAGGCACCCAGAGACTTGAATGGGGAATCCTCCGGGCAGATATTTAGTGCCGCGGTGCATGCGCCTTCGTTATTGCACGAATTCATGCAACTATTGTAATAGTTGCTGCTGCTGGACGTATCCACGTTAAAACAGTTTGAGCAGTCTCCCGTTGGGGAGAATCGGTCACCATGACGCAGATGGGCCGGTACTGCCGGTTCCGCGACAGATATCAATGTGAACGCGCCGTCCTCGTCTGACAAGTGGCAGATCAACGCTTTGAGCTGTTTCTTGCTTGGGCCTCCCTTCTCAGCTGATGCTATCGATGCGGGTGAGGTGATGAGAAACATGGATATAAGACAACTATAGAGTATTCTTCGCATTGTTTTACCCTCCCTATCTTTTGAAAGATGCCTGGTTGCTGATTCCCCTCGATGATGAGGTGTGCGCTTGCCTCTATCCCGGTACGTGTTCAGCGCTCTCAGAACCAACTGTGGAGGGTATGTCTCAAATAGTATGCCAGTTCGTCCGAATTTGTGCCACGCTACGCCTAACATGCCATATACATTATCAATATTTTATCTGTGAGTTGTTCAAAACGCGGCGCAAAGACCAGGACTGGCTGTCTGCCTTCATTGCTTTCCATAAAGAGCCAACGCCTTCATTTCTTGATGCTCAGATAAGTCATTGAAATGATACGACAACGAATGGAAAGCGGCAAATATCAACATTCTTTCACAATGGAGAATGATGTCATCGTTGTTTACAGATCCATATATTTCCGAATGAAATCAAGGCCCAATTCGTGTCAGCATCGTTGTCATGTCTGTAAACATGCGTTGCCAGGGAATTGGGCGTCGTCCTGGCCAATTGACATTGGGAATTAAACGATCTAAGAATGCCCTCAGGTACAGGCCATCTCAGACTTCTTTTCTTTCTTTTTCAATCTGTCACTGTGGTCCGACTACGGGCCCAACACAAGGAACTTCAGGAGGGTTTACACATGGAACTCAAAGAGGCAATTCAGACACGCAGGAGCATCAGAGGTTACAAGGCCGCGCCGGTTCCCAAGGATATTCTGGCTGAAATCATAGAGATATCCCTTCGGGCGCCTTCCGCAATGAACGTTCAGCCATGGGAAATCACTGTGGTTACCGGCAAGGCTCTGGCGGAGATACAGAAAGGCAATATCGAGAAGATGAAGGCCGGCCAAATGCCTGTCAATGACTTGGGACATTCGAAACCTTTCGAAGGTGTCCATAAAGATCGCCAGCGGGCTCTGGGTTTTGGGCTATATGATCTTTTGGATATCAAGAGAGAAGATAAGCAGAAGAAGATGGAATGGACAATGAAAGGCCTTCGCTCGTTTGACGCTCCGGCCTGCATCATTCTGTCCGCAGACGAGAAGCTGGAGACACGGATGGCCGCATCAGACATCGGAGGAATCGTCCAGACCATCTGCATGG
>JAZFSW010000346.1:0-2162 GCA_036446375.1 Desulfobacterales bacterium
TTCATCTGCAGAGGAATCAGGATCCTCTAACCCCTCAATCTCCAGTTCGGGTGATGCAATTGCTTCTTCCTCATCGCCATCGCCATCATCGCCCGATTCGATTTCAATGCCCATATCGAATTCCAATTCATCCGTATCGTCGCCATCGGAGGGCAAATCCTCCGGCAGTCCACCATCCGGAACAGCATCGGCTGGATCCGGCGGATAGGCAAGAAAGACCTGCTTACAGCTGGAACATCGAACTTTCGACCCTGTTGACGCCAACAGGGATTCATCTACATTGAAACTAGTGTCACAGGCTTCGCAGGTAATAATCATATCGATCCCTCACCGGTTCCCAGAATGAACGCTCAGTTTAGTGCCTGGCTGTTCCAACTATATCATATTCGCGGTGGATTTGTCTGGAAAAACAATCTCATCCCCGCGAAGTTACTCTATAATACGAAAGTTGATGGCATCGGAAGAAGTCTCCATCCACTGTGTTATGGCATTCGGGAAAACCAACAGCATACACCATGCATGCCTTCCGTGCCTGGTCTACCACTATACCTTGTATATGACGATTTCTACTTACTCCGGGGTCTTCCGGGTCAGCCCAGTCATGTGTCCAGGCGATAAATTCCGGGTAATTCCCTGTATTTCTCGTCGTAATCCAGACCGTATCCGACAAGGAACCCTTCCTTTGTTTCATGGCATGTGTAATCGATGTTTATATCACATTCCCGACGCTGGTATTTATCGATCATGGCACAGATCTTCAGGGTTCTCGGTGATAGCGACCTGATGTAATCGGCACATCTACTTAACGTCAGTCCGGTATCCGCGATATCTTCTACCAGGAGAACATCCCTGTTTTCTATATCTATATCAACGGTTTTGGTCAACCGAATGTTTCCGGAAGAAACGGTATGCGATCCATAGCTGGCGGCACATATGAAGTCGACTCTGACCGGGATGGAAAGACGCCGGATAAGATCCGACAGAAAGACGAACGCGCCTTTCAAAACACCGATAAGGATAAGCTCACGGCCCGCATAATCGGATGAAATCCTTCTCGCCAGGTTGGAAACCGAGGTCTTGATATCATCTTCTGTCAGGATGGGCGTAAGTTCCGGCATGGCAAGATATCACGTGAGATTGATAATTGAGGGGTATTCCCCGACACATCCGGCAACTAAAGACCGGTGTCTGCGAGTTGTTCGATGAGTTTTTTCTGTTTTCTGGTCAGTACCTTGGGTAACACTACATGAATGCGGGCATATAGATCCCCCCGCCCGCTGCCATTCATATGCGGCAGACCATAGCCGGAAAAGCGCATCTTGGTATTGTGTTTGGTGCCCGGCGGGACTTTCACGCTCAACTCAGTATCCTCTAGTGTGGGTACCGAAATACTCGCACCCAGGATCGCCTGGCTAAGCTTAACCTCGTGGGTAATATACAAATCGTTTCCCTCTACATCATAAACCGGGTCATCGATCACCTTTGCCTTAATAAAGAGGTCTCCCGGTGATCCACCATAGGGGCTTGGCTCACCCTTTCCTGACAGACGCAGTTTCTTCCCTGAGGTCATCCCCTTGGGTATTTTCACCGTGATTTTTTCATTCCGACCCCCATGCTGAAACGCAACGGTCTTGCTGGCGCCGGCAACCACCTCCTGGAGTGTTAAGGGAAGCTCATATACCAGGTCCGATCCCTTTCGCTGGGGTTGTCCGGTCTGCCCAAAAAGGTCCTCCGGATTGAAGGAGAATCGGGCGCCCCTCCCCCGGCTTCCAGGCCGACCCCCGCCGCCAAAGCCAAACTCCTTGAAAACATCTCCAAAATCGAACCCTCTGAAAATATCTTCCTGCGAATAGCGCTGTTGAAATCCGGTGGATCCGAACGTGTCATACTGTTGGCGTTTTTCCTTGTCACTGAGCACAGCATAGGCTTCGCTGATCTGCTTGAACTTCTCTTCTGCAGCCTTGTCGCCTTTTGTCTTGTCCGGATGATGGGTCATCGCCAGTTTTCGATAGGCTTTCTTTATTTCATCATCAGAAGCACCCTTGGTGACGCCAAGGAGTTTATAGTAATCTGTGTCGGCCATATACGCATAACCTCAAATATCAAAAGGTGCATCAAGCCCCTGAAACCAGGCTGTGATATTCATTGAGACCTTTGAAAAA
>JAZFSW010000347.1:0-5794 GCA_036446375.1 Desulfobacterales bacterium
TGCTCTCTTGCTTCTGCTGTTCATTCCCCTTTCGCCCAGACAACCTCACCACCGACAATCGTCATCTCCACTTCGATATCCTTGATCGTTTCCTCCGGCACTGCCAGGGGATTGTCGGACAGTACCACCAGATCTGCCAGCTTTCCCGGTGAAAGGGTTCCTTTGGTTTCTTCTTCAAAGGCAGACATTGCCGCAAGAAGCGTATACAGCTCAAGGGCATGATAGGGGGAGATGCATTCCTCTGCGCCAAGTATCTTTCCTGTTTCAGTCATCCGTGTGACGGCTGAATACATGCCGGATAATGGGGTCACATCCACGATTGGCGCATCGGAAGCGGCAGCTACTGCAACGCCTTTCCTGAGCAAGGAACCGATCGGATAGAGATCGGGCTGTTGATCATCCGGTACGGTTTTCAGGTATCGGTCTCCGCTGTGATACAGAAAGGCCGGATGCGTTACCACCATCACCCCAAGGGTGGTGATCCTCTCAACGAGAGCCGGCGGACAGACCGAGCAATGCTCAATGCGGTGGCGATGGTCCTTGCGGGGGGATACCTCCAGAGCGTGGGCGATGGCATCGGCAGCAGCTTCAATGGCTGATGTCTCGATGGCATGAAGTGCCACCTGATATCCTGCCTCGTGGATTGACAGGATTATTTCTTTCAGATCCTCCCTACTCGGATTGAGGGACCCGGTTGTTTCGTCGATGACGATCTTCACGCCGCCCATAGACAGGTGAGCAGGGACGATATCGGTGGAGAACCCTTCCTCCCGATGCTGTTTCAGACCGTCCAACCCCATCAGCATGGTGATTCTGGATTTGATCCTGCCATCAGCCTTTAAGCCTTCAAACCATTGCCACCGGCTCCTGTCATTTCGGGGTGAAGCGTCCTGGAAAGACGTAATGCCACAGGATAGCAGTTTGTGGTTTGCACGGTCTGCACCCCGAGCCAGCATCCCCTCATCGATGGGGGGTATCTTCTTTGAAAGAAAATCATTCAGCCCCCAGAAGATGCCGTTGGGTTCCCCGGTTTCCATGTCCCGATCAATGATACCTTCCGGTGGCTCGTCTGTCTCTCTCGTGATGCCGGTTAGGGTTAGGCCCAGACTGTTAAGGACATGGGCATGACCGGATCGGTGGGTGAGTTTGACCGGATGATGAGGTGCGGCTTTGTCAAGATCCCAACGGGTGGGGTGACGTGTCTCGGTCAGATACGCCTCATTGTATCCACCGGCACGAATCCAGGTGCCCGGTGGTACGGTTTGTGTCTGGCGGCGAATGCTGTCTTCGATATCGGTGATGGACCGGATGCCGGAATCGGGTTTAAGCGAAAGGATGCTGAGACTTTCAGCTAGTGCGCGAAAATGAAGGTGGGCATCGATGAAGCCGGGTAGAACGGCTTTGCCCTGCAGGTCGAGTATGCGGGTATGCGGTGTGTGGTATCTGCCCGGTGGCCTGCCGTTTCCTATCGACAGGATCTGTCCCTCCCCGACGGCTACCCATTCCCCTTTGGGATTTGCGGGATCCATAGTAAGGACATTTCCATTCGTCAGGAGCAATTCCGACATATTGAGAAACCTTCAGCGTCAAGGAGCTATAGACGCTGTTTATATAGCTTTATTCTCCAAGATGCCAGGATGGGGGCGAGGGTTCAGCATTCTGTTGCTTTCCACTCGAACCCTTGAACCCTTGGCCCCTTGAATCCTCCAACAAATATCGAATATCGAACAAGGAATCTCGAATGATGAGGTCTTCACCATTCTGAGGCCCAGAGCCAGTCCACCACTAATAGATCACCTTCTCCTCCACCAACCCATCGATTTCATCCTGGGACATGCCGAGGAGTTCACCGAAGACATGGTTGTTGTCCTGACCTACAAGGGGGGCATGGCGCCTGATTGTCCCCGGGGTTTTGCTCATCTTCCAGAGAACGCCATCGTATTTTTTTGTTCCTATTTCCGGATGATCCCATTCCTGGAAAAAGTTCCTGTCGTTGAGGTGGGGATCTTCAACCAGACCGCGGTTGCTCAACACGGGGAAAGCGGCCACGCCCACTTTCTGAAGGCGTTCGGTAACCTCGTAGTCGCTGTAGTTCTGTGTCCAGGCTTCGATGTGTTCATCCATTTCCTCCTGGTGATCCCATCGCGCCGGACCATCTGCAAACTTGGGGTCATTCGCCCATTCGGGATTGTCCATGGCCGAGCACAGCGCTTCCCACTCGTTGTCGTTGGAAACAGCAATGGTCACCCATTTGAGATCCCCGCTGCATTTATACGCATTGTGAGGCGCCTTGAATTCATGCCGGTTGCCTTCACGCATGTGCACATTTCCATTCATCGTGTAATCTACGATCGCCTCGGGAATTATGCCGATCATTCCCTCTAATTGGGACATCTCGACAAATTGACCCACGCCGGTTTTTCGGGCATGATAGATGCCGCTGAGCATGGCAAAGGCACCATGGTTTCCGGCAACCGGATCGCCCCAGCTTATTGGGGAACCGGGAGGGCCGTCCGGACGTCCGCTGATATGGCCCTGCCCGCTCAAGTAAACCTGGGGTCTGCCATACATGATATAGTGTTTAATCGGTCCTGAAGTACCCAGGGGGCTCAGCGAAACATAGACAATGTCGGACTTTGCCGCTTTCACCGATTCATAGCCGAGACCGAATTTTTCCATGACGCCCACAGAGAAGTTCTCTATCATCCCATCGCTGAGCTCGATAATCTCTTTGGCCAGTTGGACACCCCGGGGGGTCCTCAGATTCAACGTGACACCCAGTTTATTTCGATTGAGCCAGCTGTAATATCCTGACGTGTTGGCACCGGGAAGCAGCTCTCCATCTTCTGTTTTGGGAAATGGCGGCAACCCTCTGACACCGTCCATTTTTGTCTGGCTCTCGATCTTGATCACCCGGGCACCCATATCTGCCAGCAGTCTGCCCAAATGGGGTGCGGCCCATACCCAGCCGAAACTGGCAATCGTAATCCCTTCCAGTGGCAATTTCTTCATTATGATTTTCCTCTCACACGAAACTACCTGCCTATTCTCACCGCCCGCTCCTCCCGATTACATCGGGACCCTACGCTCGAGGCGCAGAGAACGCAGAGGGCTGCAGAGGTAAGGCATTAATATTCAAGGTTTTTTCTCTGCGTGCTCTGCGCCTCTGCGGTGAAAGTCAGAGTTTTTTCTCGAACAGCCTCGCCGGGGTTTGGCAAGCGGCCTTGCTCGTAAGCAACTGCGTACTACAGGATGCCCTCTGCCGCCATGTCGTCAAGATCCTGCTGGCTGTATCCGAGCCGATCACCAAGGATCTCCTTATTGTGTTCTCCGAGAAGGGGTGCGTGCCTTACGATCCGCCATTGGGTTTCGGAAAACCGGTAGGGTGCACCGGGATACCGGGCACGGCCGATTTCGGGGTGATCAATATCGACAAAATACGCCCGGGCATTCAGATGCTCGGAATTGACCACCTCTTCAGGGGAGTATGCCGGTGCGATCGGAACATTTCCATCCTGCCCTATCCGAAATATCTCCTCCTTGGTGTATTGTTCCGCCCATTCCGCGAGGAAGATGACCAGGGCGTCAGAATATTCGGCTCGCGTGAAGCGATTTTCGAAAAGCTCATTGTCCGCCCATTCGGGATTGCCCATGACTTTGACCAGATTATCATATTCACGTTCCTCCACACACATCAGGAAGACGTGGCCATCTTTGCAGGGCAGAGGCGTGATAGGCATGAGCATCGGCACGGACACGCCACCCATTTCATTCCCATCAAAGGTCCATTGTTGGATGGCCGATTCGTATTGGCCTGCAAGACACTCCTGTACCGAGATGTCTATCTGCTGTCCTTCGCCGATGTTCTCCCGCGCAAATACGCCGCAGAGCGTGGCCACGGCCGCCGAGAGCCCGGCACCGAATAGCGCCTGCCTGCCGCCTGCCTTTACCGGTGTCGGTACGGGTTCCTCCGCAACCCCCGTGGTGGACATGCCAAAACCGCCAGCGTGATACAGCGTCAGTTCTGTCGCCTTATAGTCCCGGTGAGGCCCGGTCTGCCCGAAGGGGGTTATCGATGTCATGATGAGCCGGGGATTGATCTTTTCAAGAGACGCGTAATCGAAACCCAGGGATTGCATCTGCTTCGGGGAATTGTTTTCTACCAGGATATCGGCATCTTTAATCAACGACCGGAAGATATCCTTTCCCTTTTCGCTCCCGGGATCCAGGGTGATGCCGAATTTGTTGGTATTCAGGTAGGCAAACAGGCCGCTTCTTTCCACACCCGCCTTTTCCCCGGCAAACGGTTTCCTTCTCCTGGCTTCATCACCGATACCCGGCGCTTCGATCTTGATGACCTCTGCACCCATATCGGCCATGAGTTTTCCACAGTAGGGCGCTGAGACCAGATCGCCAAATTCAATCACCTTAAGTCCGGACAATGCCTGTTCCGGCATACTGAACCTCCCTTCTTGGTATCTATCTCAAGAGACGATTTCGCCACGAAGGCACTAAGGCACGAAGTTATATGACAATGAGAAGCTGTTCTTTGTGTCTTAGTGCCTTCGTGGCATTCTCTACCTAATAAGATCTCGGTAATCCCAACCCGAATTGGCCGGCGATATTCTTCTGGGTGAAGGTAGAGCCGGCGGCAGTGGCCTTACCCGGGGTCGTGTAATAGATATGTTCGATCATTCCCTTGAGTTTTGTCCACTTCGACTCCTTGTCCAGCGGATCCATCATGCCGTAGGCCCCCAAGATCTCCATGCCGACCCTTGCCAGTTTATGAAACAGATCGTCCATGGTCGCTTTGTCCCGGGATGCTTCGTAGATTACCGTCTCCCCCCGGCTTATTTTCCAGGCCGCCTCGAAAGCAAGGGCGCGTGCCGCTTCAATGTCAACAGTCAGATCGGCGATATTCCGGCGAACCTCAGGTTTTGACAATTGGCCCGTTTCTTTAGCGTAGTGCACCAGTTCATCGCGCATTCGCCGGGCCAATCCACTGTCATAGACGGCGCTGCCCCGTTCAAAGGTCAACGCCTGCATGAGGTGTCTCCAGCCATTGTTTTCCTCCCCCACAAGGTTTTCAACCGGAACCCGAACATCCCTGAGGAATATTTCATTGAAAAAATGGAAGCCGTAATAGTTCTTTATCGGCCTTACGGTGACGCCCGGACTTTTCATGTCCACAATGATGATGCTGAGACCATGGTGTTTTTTCTCAACATTCTGGTTTGTTCTGCAGGCCAGCCAGAGCCATCGGGCACGGTGAGCCGCGCTGGTCCAGACCTTCTGGCCATTGATGATATAGTCGTCTCCCTTTCTCTCCGCACGGGTTTGGAGGCTGGCCAGGTCACTGCCCGAATCCGGTTCGCTGTAACCGGTGCACCAGACGCCGTCCGGTTCGCCTGCGGCAATCAGCGGAAGGTACTTCTTCTTTTGCGCATCGGTTCCCAGCAACATGAGGGTGGGGCCGACCCAGACGGTGCCGCTCACGCCCATCTTGATGCCGGGGATCCCCCAATAGCCGGATTCTTCCCCGAATATCAGTTTTTCCATGGGGGAGGCGTCCAGACCACCATACTCCCGGGGCCAGGAGAGGGTGAGCCATTTCCTTTCGGCAAGCTTTCTGGAAATAGACATGGCAAAGGCCCATGATTCATCGTCATGTTCCTCGGCGTACATATGTTCAAAGTCGTTCGACGGTAAGTTATCTTTTACAAATTTCCGGATCTCCTTCCGAAATCTGTTTTCCTTTTCGCTGAATTGAAATTCCATTATCATTCCTCAAAAT
>JAZFSW010000348.1:0-6357 GCA_036446375.1 Desulfobacterales bacterium
GTGAAAAGATGAATGCCCAACATCGAACATCCAACATCGAATGGTGAATGGAAAGATAAGAGCAAGGGATGAATCTCATTTGGGGTTCTTGCCCTTCATTCGACGTTGGACGTTCGATGTTCGATGTTCGACGTTCATCTCTTCGTTTCTTCCTATCTTACAGCTTTCCTGAAAACAGAGTCTCCAGATAGAATCGGTTGATGGGGTCAAGATTACTGAAGTCATGATCCGGTTCTTTGTTCTTCGCTGCAATCTCTTCTCTTAGCCCTCTGGCGGTGGTCTTTCCCAACTCAACGCCGAACTGGTCAAACGGATTGATGTCCCACAAGAACCCCTCGAAAATCGTTCTGGCTTCATAGAAGGATAGGAGGCGACCGATGTTTTCCGGGGACAGATCCGTGAGAAGAAGGGTCGATGACGGCCGGTTTCCCGGAAAATGCTTCGTGGGGTTCTCATCGTCCTTGCCGATGGCAAGGGCCGTGGCCTGGGACACCATATTGGCCCAGAGCTCCTGATGATTGGTGACCCCACTGGATGCGGTCTCACCTGCATTATCCGGTGGTTGGATTACACCGAGGAATTCCGTGGGGAAGGGCCGGCCCTGGTGTGCCAGCTGGAAGAAAGAATGCTGCGCGTTGGTTCCCGGCTCACCGAAGATCACATAACCCACCGGTTCCTTGAGGGCGGTACCCGAGGTGTCAACCGATTTGCCGTTGCTTTCCATGTGAAGCTGCTGAATATGGGGCGCCAGTTTGCGAAGAGGGGATGCGTAGGGAACAATGGCCTGGGCCCGGTAGCCGAGGAAACTGTAGTTCCACACCGATATCAGTGCTGAAATGAGAGGAAGATTCTTCTCGATGGGGGCATGGATACTGTGGTGATCCATCTCCTCGGCGCCTTTCAGGAAGCGTTCGAATACATCGTAGCCATACACGATACTTAGCGGCACACCGCCAACAGCTGAAGAGACAGCGTATCTTCCCCCGATAAAGTCAAACATGTGAAATGTACGCAGAACCGAATGGGTAGGATCGTCTCCGGGACTGCCCTTCTTTGTCACGGCAATGCAGTGTTGAGTGGGGTCGAGGCCCCGGGTGCTAATGAACGTGGTGACTGCCTGGGCGTTGGCGAGTGTCTCGGTGGTGGTATAGCTCTTGGAAACGATGATCCACAGGGTGGTTTCAGGGTCGATATTGGATATGAGCCCGGCAAATTCGCGGGGGTCCACATTGGAAAGGAAATGGAGTCGAAACCGATGGTCGGAAAGCGGCTCCAGTGCGGCATTGACAAAGGCGGCTCCCAGGTAAGAGCCACCGATACCCACCACCACCACATGCTCAAACGCCTTTCCCGTGGATCCCTTGATGGTTCCCCGGCGGACCGCATTGGAAAAGGTTTCAATGGCTTCCCGTTCGCCGGCAATATCCGGCATCACATTGCTGCCGTTTACCTCCACCGGATTGCCGGAAAAGGACCGGGATGCAGTGTGCAGGGCGGCACGCTGTTCCGTGAGATTTACGATGCTGCCCCTGTTCATCCCATCAAATTTTTCGATAAGCGCTTTCTTTTCTGCAAGAGCAAAGAGAAGATCCATCGTAGGCTCATCCACCCGCTGGCGGGAGATGTCATAGAATAGGCCGCCACCACGGAAGGAGAATCGCTGGTGTCGTTCCGTCTGGTCTATCAGGAACTTCAGATGATGATCCGATGCCGAAAACTGTTGGGCTTGCGTGCCAAGCCGGGTCAGGATGGATTTGATGTCAGGATCTTGGGACAAGATGTTGCTCCTCGGTTGCATGCTGGTTCTCACCGCCCGCTCCTCCCGATTACATCGGGACCCTGTGCTAGAGGCGCAGAGGACGCAGAGGTAACAGATCAACATTAAGGCTTTGATTTACATCCGGTTACGGGGTATCGGCAAGATGATGTGCTATATCGTTTGTTATCTTCCCGGAGATGATCCCCATGGCCTTGCTCATTGCTTCAGCCAATGCACGGGGGTGCTTCTGTGCACATCGTTGGGTTTCACGGTACTGCTTCTGAAAGATGACCCTTTTGCTGATATCGGGCTCTTTGTTCTTGATAAGGGTTATATCCAGGGCGAGTACCGCGTGCCATGCGTCATCTCCATCGTGTTCGTAGAATTCGTCAACAGCCCCTTCAAGAATATGAGAAGCGGTCAGCCTGCTTTTTAGCGAGAACACCGATGCGAACCGGGATGATTTCCGAAGATCCCGGGCAAGAAAATAGGTGACCAGATCGCCCGGATTCGCCCGCCACTTGTGATAGACATACGCATCCCGTTTAAACGGTTCTTCGCTGTAGATCATACGATTGGCATCATATGCCGGCGACACTTGAAATCGGTCTATCTGTATGGAAACGGGCAGGGGAGAGGGGGAACCGGCGGACGTTGGTTGATATTCCAGCGTGTAGTAATCAATTTTCCTTACCGGTTGCTGTAAACTGCTGCAACCGGAAACGGTCAGGATCACCGCAGAGACAATGAGAAGAGCGCTTTGCTTTTTCATACGATGCATCACATAACCTCCATTATGCCCCAAATCGGGGAAACCCAGTTAATGGGTGGGTGCCAGCTTTCGTGCCGGGGGCGGTTCGCCAAAAATCAACTGGGATGGCTGATCTGCGATCAGCTCGAGGAATCGATTCAAGCTCTCGCTTGCTGTCTCAAGATTCTGTTCGGTAACGAGAAGCTGCTGCACCAGCGTGGCGAACGAGCTGTTCGACTGCTTGATTAACTCGGAACCATTCTCCATGAAACGATCGGCATTCTTCATTGCCGCCTGAAAATCCTTTATCGCCTGGGTAATTCCGGCTTCATTTTGTGCGACGATCCGATCGAGACGGGCCACGACCCTTGTGGCGTCTTGGCCAAAGGTGTCAAAAGATCCACTTGCATGCTCTATAGAAGCCAATATCCTGTCCCATTTGTCTGAATCCAGGATATTGTTGAGTTTTGATAATGACGATCGGAAATCGGTGGATATCTCCTCTAGCTGGGCCCCTTCAATGGATTGGTTCAACCCGTCGAGGGTAAGTTTTACGCGGGATGATATCCCGCCCACATCCATTCCGCCGAGTTGATCGAGTACATCTTCGAGTCCTTCCATGTAGCGTTTGATGTCGGACGGTATCGTGACAATCAATGGGTATTCGGGCGTGAAGGATATTGTGGGGGCACGCTCGGGATCATAATGCCGTTTTCGATCAAGGCCGATAAACATGATGCCGGTGATGCCGATGGATTTGAGCTGGGCGGTAATGTCTTCAGTATAATCCTTCAGTTCCAATCCGGTTTCGATTTTCATGGTCACTTCAATGAGAACCGAGTCCGGTGCAACGCCGATACGCTCCACACGGCCAACAGGAACACCCCTGTATTTTACCGGGGAGTCTTTATCCAAGCCCTGGACCGATTCGTCAAAGTAAGCCACATAGAGATTCCCGCCTTCAAAATAGTGGCTCATCCCCAGCCAGGTAATGGCTACTACTGCAACGGCTACCCCGATTAACATGAACAACCCTACGGTAAATTTCGTCTTAAGCGATGCCATGATTTACAGTCCCATCTCCTGATCTGTCCGTGCCTGTCGATTGAAGAATGCTTTTACCGATGCGATATCGCTGTTTTCTTTCAGGACCTTGGGATCCCCTTCGGCGGTGATTCCCTTGGTTTCCTTGTCCAGCATAATGACGCGCTGTCCGATGCTAAGTATGCTGTCCAACTCATGGGTTACGATAACGATGGTTGTGCCGATCGTCCGGTTGATGTGTAGGATCAGTGAGTCAATTTCAGCCGATGTCGGTGGGTCCAGCCCTGCGGTGGGCTCATCAAGGAAGAGGATCTTCGGGTTCAAGGCCAGGGCGCGCGCCAAACCGGCCCGTTTCTTCATGTCGCCGCTGATCTCGGACGGGAGATGATTTTCATATCCGGAAAGATCGACCATACAGAGTTTCATTCGAACCAGATCGAAAATCGCCTGGCGGGAAAGATCGGAATACTCTGTAATGGGCAGGGCGACGTTTTCTTCGATGGTCATGGACCCGAAGAGCGCAGCGCTCTGAAAAAGGACACCGATTTTCTTAAGGGCATTATCAACCACCTTGCTGTCACCCGAGGCGATGTCGTCCCCATCGATCAACACGCGACCGGAAAGGGGACTGTTCAGACCTACCAGATGCCTCAAAAGGGTGGTTTTGCCACAACCGCTCCCCCCCAGAATGATGAAAATCTCACCCGGATTCACATCAAATGTGACATCTTCCAGGATGATGTCATCATCATATCCCGCGGTCAGGTTTTCAACGCGAATAATCGGTTTCTTTTCCATTGAGTATGGTGTCTGGTTCTGAATTCTCTGGTCCTTATAGCAAAGCGTTAATCATCGCCACTAAGACACCAAGACTCGAAGAAGGAACAGCAAATATGTCCTTTGTGCCTTTGTGTCTTCGTGGCAGTCTTCTACCCTCACCAGTAGCCGCAGGACGTTTATCTTTGCCACCACTGCGCCAAAGCACCAAGGCACGAAGACACCAAGGAGCCAAATACTTGGAGAAAGAACAGACGCCCTTCTTCGTGTCTTTGTGGCTTCGTGGCAGTTTTTTATCTTTACCAGTAGCTTCGAATCACAGCGAAAATCGAGTCGAAGAGGATGATCGTAAAAATACTGCTCACCACGGCAGAGGTGGCGGCATTGCCCACGGCAGCAGCTCCCCCCCGGGCCTGGAAACCTCTCAAACAACCGATCCAGGCAATCAATACTGCAAATACAACGGACTTTTCCAAGCCCCAGGCCAGTTCACCCAGCGTTAAGGTTTCAAGGGTCTGGCCGATATAAGAGCTGACCGTAAGATCCAGCATAAATACGCCCACCACCAGACCACCGGCAATGGCAAAAAGGTCCGAAAACAGTGTCAGCAGAGGAAGAACGATGACCGCGGCGATAACCCGGGGCACGGCCAGAAACAGGGTGGCGTCAAAACCCATGGTATACAGAGCATCGATCTCCTCTGAGATTTTCATCGTGCCGATTTCCGCGGCAATGGCCGACCCGGATCGACCGGCAACGACGATCGCTGTCATAATTGGGCCCAGTTCGGAGACCATCGCCAGTGCAACGAGAGATGCCACATAAATGTTTGCGCCGAACTGACTCAACTGAATCGATGACATGAACGCGATGATGAGCCCGAGAAGGAAGCTGATCAGGGCCACGATGGGCAGGGCATCGACGCCGATTTTTTCTATATGCGTAATGGTATCGTCGAATCGCAACCGTTTCGGATGTATCACTACGGTAAGAAGGCCAAGAACAAGCGATCCGAGAAACGATACGAGCATACGGATATTGGCGATTTCACTTATCGTTGAATCCCCGAGGCGAATCAACATATTCACGGATCGTTTCTTTTTTGCCGGGGCACATTTGTCGTGTTCATCGAAATTGACCTGGTAAAGGATCTCTTTTGCCCGGTTCTCCGAATCGACGATACTGAAATTCCCGTTGTTTCCGGGTATCATATGCTTCAGTTCGAAAAGAACCAGTGCGCCAAAATCGTCAAAATAGGAAACATGATCAAGATTTACAGTGATCGTGGTGAGGGTCTTGTCTTTCAGGTCGGTTTCAAGGGTTTTTAAGAGCGGTGCTGATGTTGCGGCATTCATCATGCCATCAAAGGAAATGACCCATTCTCCGATCTTCTCCTCGGAAATGCTATATTCGCAGGATGCTGATGTGTCGGGCTTTGACATGGGTATGTGGCGTGGACTATTGTCTGGTGGTGCAAGATACCGCTTCGGCCAACATCGTGTGGATGCCATCCAGAATCATACAGTCGTTGGAGCATTCGGGGAAATCAGTTCTCTTATCGCAGTTCTTACACGGGCTTTTCACCAGATACCCGATTTCGAAATCGAACTGATAGTTAAAGCGTGTGTTTTTTAACGTAATGTCCATTGGCTATATCGTCGATATCTATCCGGTCGGGTGGGTGCCCGAGGCACCCGAGTTGTTTTGGCGAAACGATAAAATCTTGATCTGTTTTGTTGCGAATTAACACACCGATTATTAGCATAACCGAGTGGATATAACAAGGTAAAACTCCCGCTGGCGCGCCCGCATCCATCGCACATCGCCCGATTCAGGCCGGGCATATCGGCGCATGACTTCAGCCGAAAACGGCATAGGATCAGATGAAATCATGCGTGTCCGGCACCGGTTGTTCCTGAGTACTTCCCGGATGTGTTTGCCCGGGATCCGATTGCTTTACCGGAGGGAATTTTTGTGATATATGACACCCGTAATATACAGAAAAAGTATTTTTATTAGCTACTTA
>JAZFSW010000349.1:0-2507 GCA_036446375.1 Desulfobacterales bacterium
CAGGATCAAGACTTTTAGACGATGGAATGTGAAAAATCTATCGATACTTATTATTACAGGATACTCCGGTTCGGGTAAGAGCACTGCGTTGGCGGCCCTGGAGGATTTAGGCTATTACAGTGTCGACAACCTGCCCGTTGAGCTGTTGCCCAAGTTTCTCGAACTGCCCATGGAGCGGTCCACGGAAATCACAGAGTTTGCCTTTGTGATGGATCTTCGGGAAAAGGGCTTCGTGACCAAGTACCAGTCGATTTTTGAATCTATCCGGGAAAAGGCATCCGCTTTTGAAATCCTGTTTCTGGAAGCCGACGAAGAGACACTGCTTCAGCGCTACAGCGAGACCCGGCGTCAGCACCCCCTGGCCCAGGACAAACGTCTCCTGGAGGGGATCCGAACCGAACAGGCGCAGCTGGCGGACCTGAGAAAAGCAGCAGACAGGATCATCGACACCTCGCACTACAATGTACATGAATTGAAAGCGATGATCCTCAATGTAGCCAAAAAGCGCCTGGCCGTATCGTCGCTGACCATCAACCTGCTGTCATTCGGCTTTAAATACGGTATCCCTCATGATGCGGATCTAATCATGGATGTCAGGTTCCTGGCCAATCCCCACTTCATTGCCGAACTAAAAGCATTGAATGGACAGGCCGATACCGTGAAAGATTTCATTCTTGGAAGGGAGGAAGCACGTCTTTTCCTGGAGAAATACCTTGATCTGCTGGATCTTCTGATACCGCTGTATGAAAAGGAAGGTAAAACCTATTTGACCATTGCCGTTGGGTGCACCGGCGGCCGGCACCGATCGGTAACCATTGCAGAATCGCTGTTTAACCATATCCACACGCCCGGTCGACGGGTTGATGTCACCCACCGGGATATTGAGCTGTAGGATTACGGCGACGATAGAGAACGTGTTTCGTTTCATCGCCATCCCGAAAAACTGTATATTCGTATAGGAGTATTATGATAGGCATTCTTATCGTAACCCACTGCCAGTTGGGCGGAGCATTGATTGAGGCGGCCGAATTCATCATCGGCAGCAAGCCAGAGGGACTGCTATCCGTATCGATAGACATTAATGAAAACGCTGACAAACTGCGGAAAAAGATCGCAGAAGGCATCAAAGCCGTCGATCAAGGCAAAGGGATACTGATTCTGACAGACATGTTCGGCGGCACACCCTCGAATCTGAGTTACTCATTTCTCGAAGAGGGTAGGGTTGAGGTTATTTCGGGGGTGAATCTGCCGATTCTGATTAAGGCTGACAACCTTCGATCGGGAAAAGAGTTGAACAAACTGGCAAAAAGCCTGGAAGTTTTTGGGAAAAAGTCTATTTCGCTGGCAAGCGGCATTCTGAAAGGAAACAAGCGGAGCTGAAGAAACCGTAACGGCTCTGAGGATCGCTCAATTGGACCATCCCTGGATTCGGATTGAGTTTTCATGATCGGATTGAGAAGGATCGAGCGGTACTGTTGTGATTGAAGGTCGGGGGAGGAGTGACTGTGACAAATGGGGAGAAGATCACGTTATCATTATGTGAGCCCCTGGTCCGGTTAACCCGCGCAGATATCGGTGCGATCATGGACATTGAGCAGTGCTCTTTTCCCCACCCATGGAGCCGCGAATTCTTCCTGTCAGAATTATCCCGATCCGATTCATACTGCTACGGCACAACGTCCGATCATCACGAGACCAACGGTGCCCTCATTGCGTATATCTGCTATCGGTTGATCCAGAACAAAATGCACCTTCTGAAAATTGCCGTAGCACCAGCGTGGCGATGTCGGGGAGTGGCATCCGTTGTGCTGAGAAAGTGTCTGGGTGCCGAAGAAGCGAAAGGCATAACCGCAAGCTTTCTGGAGGTTCGGCCGTCCAACCTATCGGCCATAGCCGTCTATGATAGGCTGGGTTACCAAACCGTCGGCAAGCAGCCGAACTATTACGCCGACAACCGGGAGGATGCAATAATCATGATGAAGCCTTTAAAGGAGGAACCATGAGCATACGATTAGGCATTAACGGTTTCGGAAGGATCGGACGTCTCGTTCTTCGAAGTGCCATGAAACATCCTGACGTCGATGTGATAGCGATTAACGACCTGACAGATTCAGCCACCATGGCTCATCTGCTCAAATATGATTCGGTACACGGCACCCTGGATGAGGATGTCAGTGCAAAAGAAGATGTAATTAACGTTGGCGACATCCCCATTGCATTCACATCGGTACGGGATCCTGCCGATCTGGCCTGGGGGGACAAGGGGGTGGATGTGGTGGCCGAATGCACGGGTCTTTTCACGGATCGGCCGAATGCGTCGAAACATCTGACCGCAGGCGCGCGTAAGGTAATCATTTCTGCACCGGCAAAGGAACCGGATGTCACCATCGTCCTCGGGGTCAATACCAACCAGTATGAGCCGCGACAGCATGACATCATCTCAAACGCCTCCTGTACCACCAATTGTCTGGCGCCGGTGGCAAAGGTGCTTCTGGAGAATTTCGGCA
>JAZFSW010000350.1:0-5560 GCA_036446375.1 Desulfobacterales bacterium
GAGAAACAATAGACAGGAGGTGAAGGTATAGCTACTCCAAGGCGATCAAATCGTCCAAACAGAACAGATAGGACAAATACCAATAGGAATATTAGAGCCAGAGAAGTTAGATTGATTGATCCGGAGGGAAACCAGCTCGGGATTATGGCTACTTACAAGGCACTGGCCACGGCGAATGATTTTGGCCTCGATCTTGTAGAGATTTCACCCAACGCTGATCCACCGGTGTGCAAGATAATGGATTATGGCCGGTACAAATACGAAGAAACCAAGAAGAAACAGGTATCGAAGAAGAAACAGAGCACCGTTCAGGTTAAAGAAATTAAGGTGCGCCCAAAGACAGGAGATCACGATCTACAGACCAAGATTGGTCAGATAAAAAAATTCATCGATAAAAAGGATAAGGTCAAAGTTACGGTTGTTTTCAGGGGCCGTGAAATTGCACTTTCACAGTTTGGCCGGAATCTCCTCGAAAGAATAGCCAATGAGACAGCTGAGTCGGCGGTCGTGGAGCAATATCCAAAATTCGAAGGCCGAACGATGATGATGGTTCTGGCACCCAAGAGCTAGGAAGATAGCCTTCGATCCTCGGTGGTCTTTGGGTTCAAAGCCCTATCCGGTTACACGATGTGTTCTGTTTTATGCATGTGGCGTGGGTACCCCAATGGTGAGCTCACGCCATCGATATTTTATAAGTTAGCCTTTAACACAAATACAAACTAACAGGAGAACATAGGCAATGCCTAAAATAAAAACAAACCGGGCTGCAGCAAAGCGGTTCCGGAAGACGGCCAGCGGCAAATATGTTTTTTCCAAATCCCATGCGAACCATATCCTGACCCATAAGAGCACCAAACGGAAACGGTCCCTGCGCAAGGGACATATTGTCGACAAAACCAATATGAAAGAAGTCCGATTGCTGCTTCCAAACGGGTAAGGGATAGCGCGCTTTCACTTTAACTTTAACTGATTTCCATCGTGCAATCCGGCAGACGGTCCTTTCTGGAATAGGACCTGTCCTAACCGGTTTCCCGGTGAGTCATCGCCGCCTTCCATCGGCGGGGATTCATTAGCATCGGCTTTATCGGTACGGGCCGAGGGAGAATTTGCAGGATGATCCGGATACAGGAGATCCACTATGCGAGTAAAAAGAGGCTTTAAAGCCCGAAGACGTCGAAAGAAAGTTCTGAGATTAGCCAGGGGCTTCCGGGGGGGGCGCAGCAAGCTGTTTCGGACGGCTGCCGATAGTGTCGATAAGGCACTGATGTACGCCTACAGAGATAGAAAAGCACGGAAACGGGATTTCCGGCGACTCTGGATTGCGCGGATCAATGCTGCGGCCCGATTGAATAATCTGAGCTACAGTAAGTTCATCCATGGGTTAAAGCGTGCCGGTGTCGAGCTGGATCGAAAGGTCCTTGCGGAACTGGCGATATCCGATCCTTCGGGATTTTCGAAAATAGCCGAATTGGCTTCACAGCAAATGGGGTAATGGTCTAGAGAATTGTTAACGTGGCCAGGTCAATTGATCAGATATATGAAGAGGCGTTGGGGGAACTTGCGTCGGCTTCAGACAAGGATGGCATCCAAGGGCTATCGACCCGATATCTCGGCAGGAAGGGGATCGTAACCCAGTTTCTTCGCAATATTTCAACGCTGCCGGTGGAAGACAGACCGGGTGCCGGCAAGAGAACCAACCAGATCAAAAAGGCGTTGGACACCCAATTCAAGGAAGCGCTCAACGCTCTTGAAACTCCCTCCGATGATGTTCGAGATCAGATTGATGTGTCTTTGCCGGGGAGACCCGGTCGACGCGGATCCCTTCATCCCATTACCCAGATTTCCCGCGAAATCTGTGATATTTTCTCCCGACTGGGATTCGATATCGCCGAAGGGCCGGAAGTCGAAACCGATTGGTACAATTTCGAAGCGCTGAATCTTCCCAAAGACCATCCAGCCAGGGATATGCAGGATACGTTCTTTATCTCTGACGATACGGTTCTCAGAACCCACACCTCAGCGATGCAGATCCGGTACATGGAAAAGAACCCCCCTCCGGTGAGTGTTATCGTTCCCGGAAAAGCTTACCGGTGCGACTCGGATCTGACCCACACGCCCATGTTTCACCAGGTGGAAGGGCTTATGGTTGGCGAGAACATCTCCTTCGGGGATTTGAAGGGAATACTCACCACCTTTGTCCACCGGATGTTCGACGATCAGACCCGACTGCGATTTCGACCCAGCTTTTTCCCCTTTACAGAACCGAGTGCGGAAGTTGACATCCTCTGTGTGATTTGCCGCGGTAAAGGCTGCAGAGTTTGCTCTCACACCGGTTGGCTTGAAGTCCTCGGTTCGGGGATGGTTCATCCGGCGCTGTATGAAAATGTGGGCTATGATGTGGAAAAGGTTACGGGGTTTGCCTTCGGGATGGGGGTGGATCGGGTTGCCATGTTGAAATACGGGATCAATGATCTTCGGTCTCTTTTTGAAAACGATTATCGCTTCTTAAGGCAGTTCTGAAATGAAGGCAAGTATCAGCTGGCTGAAGGAATATGTTCCTATTGAGATGGACATCGATGCCCTTGCCGACGGCCTGACCATGGCCGGTCTCGAGGTCGATGGGGTCCTGCCCCGATATGAGGGACTGGATCCGGTAGTCATCGGAAAGATTGTGGATGTCCAACCCCATCCCCATTCAGCGGAGCTGAAGATCTGCGATGTGGATGTGGGGGATCGCCATGCCTCTATCGTGTGTGGCGCGCCCAATGTGACAGCAGGGGTGTTTGCGCCCCTGGCATTTCCCGGTACGCGATTTCCGGACGGTTTCGTACTTGAAGGAAAAGATATCCACGGCGTGCCATCCGATGGCATGTTGTGCAGCGAAGCAGAATTGGGTCTCGGTGCCGACGACAGCGGCATCATGATTCTTGACGGCGATCGGTCTATCGGTGAGCCCTTGACGACGGCACTTGGGCTATCCGACACGGTACTTGATATCGATCTGACACCCAACCGGGCGGATTGCCTCAGCATGCTGGGGATTGCCCGGGAAATTGCTGCCTTTGGCAATGTCCATGTTCGTTATCCGGCCACGCACCTTCCCGAGGGTAAAGGCCGGTTGGCTGATATTGCAGCGGTCACCATTGAAGCCCCTGACCATTGCCCCCGGTATGGGGCGAGGCTCGTAGAAGATATTACCGTGGCACCATCTCCTTTCTGGCTCCAGGACCGGCTGCTTTCCATTGGTCTAAGGCCGATTAACAACATTGTTGATATCACCAATTTTGTAATGATGGAAACCGGACAGCCGCTTCACGCCTTTGATTTCAATCACCTCAATCAGAGCAAGATCGTCGTTCGACTGGCCCACGAGGGAGAATCCTTTACGACGATAGACCGGAAGGAGCATAGCCTTACCGGGGACATGCTCATGATATGTGACGGCGAGAAACCGGTCGCCCTTGCCGGTATCATGGGAGGGCTCAACTCGGAGATTGAGGCGGGATCAACATCGGTCTTGATAGAAAGCGCCTGTTTCAATCCGGTGACCATCCGGAGGGCAGCCAAGCGGCTCGGATTGTCCTCGGAAGCGTCCCACCGGTTTGAAAGGGGTGTGGATCCGGACGGTACGATCATCGCACTGAATCGTGCGGCCCAGCTGATGGTGGACATTGCCGGCGGCACCCTCACCGAGGGGCTTATCGACCAACATCCCAAGCCGATCGAGATCCGGAAGATTCCGCTGAGTATCCGGGCTGTCAATCGGTTTCTCGGAACCGATCTTGACCTGGCCGCGGCTGAAGCCCTTCTCACATCCATCGAGTGTAAGGTTGATGTTTTAGACGACGATCGACTAGAGGTGGTACCCCCGTCTTTCAGGATAGATATCAAACAGTCCGTCGATCTTATGGAAGAGATTGCACGGTTGTGGGGATACAACAATATTTTAACCACCTATCCGTCTGTCATAGCCGAAGCCAGGCCGTTGAACAAAGGGTTGTACCAACGGGATCGGGCCAAAGACATCATGGTCGGTCTGGGGTTTACCGAAACAATCAATTACAGTTTTATCGATCCGGCGTCTTGCGATCGGCTTCAGTTGGAACCCGATGACCGGCTGGCAAACACCGTATCGATCTTGAATCCGCTTTCTGAAGATCAAGCGATACTGAGATCCTCGCTGATCCCCGGTCTTTTGGATACGACCTGCCGCAATATCGCCCAGCAGGTAAAGACCCTAAAATTGTTCGAAGTCGGTAAAATTTTCATCAAGACCCGCACGGATCTTCAGCCCGAAGAGATTGAAATGATGGCGGGACTCTGGACCGGTACGCGGGAAGATGGCTCGTGGTATGGCCGGGAAACTGCATGTGATTTCTATGATATCAAGGGTGTGGTTGAGGGACTCTTCGATGGGCTGGATATCGGGTCGGTTGCATTTACCCGCTCATTGGCGGACCGGTGCCGGTATACCAGACCCGGGCATACTGCCGAAATACGTATCAACGATGAACGGGTCGGTCTGGTTGGGGAGCTACACGCGGGGGTACGAAAAAACTATGATTTGAATCCGCCGATATTCATATTTGAAATAGATCTGGGCCGGGTTGCTGCTCATATACCGGATCAGAAACAGTCGGTGCCGGTTTCCACCTTTCCGGCTACATCAAGAGATGTTACGCTCATTGTGGACCGGGTTGTAGAATCGCAGGCGATACTCGATCATGTCCGGAATGCGGATGAAGAACTTGTCGAAAGCCTGCACTTTTTTGATGTTTTCGATGGCGATCCGATACCCCCATCCAAGAAGAGCATTTCGTTCAGAATCACCTACCGGTCACGTAGTGAAACATTGGAGGATGACAGGATCAACGATATTCACGGGGTATTGACTGAAAAGCTTCTCGATGCTTTCGATGCCGCCTTCCCCACCTGAGATGGATAACAACAACACCGAACAGGTAGGATGTCTATGTTGCCAACCCACATGCCCGATACCGCAGAACTGCCGGATAAGCTCTATTTTAAAGTCGGCGAAGTAAGTGAAATTGTTGGGGTTCCGCCATATGTCCTTCGATTCTGGGAAACCGAATTCTCCCGAATCAAGCCGAAGCGGACCCCTGCCGGTCAGCGACTATACCGGCGCAAGGATGTTGAGCTGATTCTATCGATCAGACATCTCCTGTATGAAGAGAAATTCACCATCGAGGGGGCCCGTAAATTTCTAAGAACCAAGACCGATGAAAAGCAGACCGCCTCCCTGTCACAGACCCTTGATGAGGTTCGGGTAGAACTAAGGAAGATTCGGGATATCTTGAAATGAATATCCCTTGGGATGGTATCCTGAATTACCGATCTTAATAAATAAATTCTTTATGTTAAGTATTGACAAGAATGAAATTTTCCTTTAGTTAGAGACACTGCAGGCGGGCATAGCTCAGTTGGTAGAGTACAAGCTTCCCAAGCTTGGTGTCGCGAGTTCGAATCTCGTTGCCCGCTCCATGGATAGCGGCCCTTTTACTTGGTTGAAAGGTTATGTCAAGGTAGCGCTTCTATCTAT